>CAMNQO010000096.1 GCA_946549475.1 uncultured Bacteroidales bacterium | reverse complement strand
ATCTTAAAACAATTTTTATGCAGTTCCCTTTGTTATAGCGTGTGCCGGCGGCCGGAGACTGGCTCCGGACCCGGCCCGTACCTTCGTATTCGCAGCGGTAGCCGCTGTTCTCAATCATCCAGATGGCATCCGACAGGCCGCACCCTTTCACATCGGGTACGAGCGGAGTGTCAGAGGCCGAGAGGGTCGGCATCTGCCTGCGGCTGTCTCCGATGCTCCCGCGTCCGGAAATCACCGGCCCGTTCTGCCCGTCCATCGCATACAGCGCATCGGCGACATTCCGGACAGTCCGGGCGAAGACGGAGCCGTAGAGGCTCCCCAGCCAGGCCCCGTCCTGGTAGCCGACGGCCATCAGGCTGTACTTGGGGTTTTCGGCTGGGAAAAAACCGACGAAAGTGCCGATGTTCTTGGTCTTGCCGCCGACATTGGTGACGGAGCGGCCCTGCTCGTCCTGGAAGGCCAGCCGTCCGGTGCCGGTCTTGCCGGCGAAAATGTAGGGGGTGTTCCGGAAGTATTCCGAAGCAGTCCCGTTCCTGCCCTTCGTTACGCGGCAGAGTCCCTTGATCAGGGAGTCCGCGACTTCTTTGCGGCAGATTTGCTCATCGAGGACTGTCGGCTTGATGCGGCGGACGGTCTTGCCATCCTTCTCGACGGCCTCCACCAGATAGGGCTTCATCATGCGCCCGCGTCCGGCAATGGCGTTGTAGAAGGTGAGCGTGTGCAGGGGGCACAGGTCGATGCTGCTGCCGATGGCGATGTTGGGCAGGGCGGATTTGCTCCAGGCCTTGTCTCCCGGCATGGGGATATAGGGCCGTTGCAGTCCTTCGATGTCAAAATCGAAATTCTCGTCCAGGTGGAAACGGTGCAGGAGATTCCGGAAACGCTCCGGGTCGTTCTGGTAGTTGTGGTAAGCCAGCGTGGAGAAGACGACATTGGACGAAATCTCCAGTCCCTCGCCGACGCAGATGCGGCGGGACGGGTAACGCTGCACCGAGGTGTGCGCCCGGTCGTCACAAGTCCAGTTGCCGGGAAAGTGGTAGATGCCGCCATAGGTGCTGACGGTGTCGTTCAGGGCGATGCGGTTGTCTTCCAGCAGGGCCATCAGCGTGGCGGCTTTGAACACCGAGCCGGTCGCCCCCTTGTACAGTACGGCGTAGTTGTAGTTTTCCCGGAAGATACCGTCCTTGTCCTTTTTCAGGTTGACCATCGCCTTGATGGCGCCGGTGGCTACATCCATCACCATCATGCAGCCGCCTTCGATGTCGGCACGTGCGCCGAGCGTCTTGCGGAGTTCCCGGTCGCAGATGTTCTGGATGTCCACATCCAGCGTGGTGCGGATGTCGCAACCGTCTTTGACCTTGATGCGTTTGCTGCGGTGATCCACGATCTGCTGGCCGCCGTCCGCGCGGATGAGGCTTTCCACTCCCGGCGTTCCCCGCAGCAGACTGTCGAAACTGTATTCAATCCCCGTTTTGCTCCCGTCGGGATTTCCTTTCTTGGGCAGGTAACCGATGGTCTTGCGGGCCAGGGAACCATAGGGGTAGTTCCGTACGGTTTCTTCGTCGATAATCAATCCGCTCTTGTAGCGGCCTTCCCGGGCCAGCGGCAGGCGGCGGATGGCATCCATCGTCTCGTAGTCGATAAATTCCGCAATCTTGATGTGATTCTGACGGGAAGACCCCGCTTCGCGGCGGGAGATGATTTCCCGGTAGAGGGCCTGTCCGTCTTTACCGAGCAGGCGTCCCAGTCCCGCACACATTTCCCAGGCTTTCTGCCGCCAAAGCCGTTCCATTTCGCTGCCGGTCAACCGGCACACGGAGTCGCGTTTCCCCGGTACAGGGATGCTCTCGCGGAAAAACTTTTCCGTCCTTTTCTCATCAAAGTCCTTTTTGCGGATGGAGCAGTCGATAGTGATGTGATAGTTGGGTATGGCCAGGGCCAGCGGCCGTCCGTCTTCGGCGAGAATGTTGCCCCGGACTGGCTGGATGATGCGTTCCTGCGGCTGGGCCAGAAAGAAAACCTGAGTCTTCTCGTCCGGCTTCCAGATGAACTGGATCTTGATGATCCCCCAGATGGCGATGAGCGAGAGCACAAAATAGATCGCGTGGAATATCGACATCGATATTCCCGTGGCGTTGATTTTTCTCTTCTTGCGTGCTTTCATCTCTTCTTGTCAGTCTTCTATGCGGGTGGCGGGCTTGTCGGGGAGGTGGATGTCGATTCCTCCCGCTTCCAGCGCCGCTTCGATAGTTTCCAGTTTCCGTTGTGCGGAATAAGTCCTTTTCTTGATGGCCAGTTCCACCTTCAACTCCTCGATCCTCCGCTTGTTCTTCTCCACGCTCGAGAGGGTGGCGTCAATGAAAATCCCGATGATGATGTAGAGCGTGACGACCATCACGACGCAGGCAATCTGCGGAAGGTAATGCCCGATCTTGAAAGTGGACAAAATATCCCCGGATATCAGTCCGCGGAGCCATTTCCATATGGTTTTTAGTACACGCACTTGTCCTTTTCTATAATTTGACCGCGACCCGCATCCTGGCGCTGCGGGCACGGGTGTTCTGCCCGATTTCCGCCTCGGCCGGACAGACCGGCTTGCCCTCGGCTTTGAGCGGAGCGCCCGAACGCCCGAACATATCCTTCCGTACCTCGCCCCCGACATTGCCGCTGCGGATGAAGTTCTTCACCATCCTGTCCTCCAGGGAGTGGTAGGTGATGACCACCAGACGCCCTCCGCTTTTGAGCACGGCTGCGGCTCCCTCCAGCAACTTCCCCAGGCTCCGCATCTCGTCGTTGACTTCGATGCGAAGTGCCTGATAGACCTTTGCCAGATATTTGTGTCCGGCCAGGGCCGGTGTCACGCTCTTCAACGCCGCGTTCAAGTCGCCCGTCGTCACGATGCGGTGCGCTTGCCTTGCGGAGATGACCAATTGCGCCGCCTTCCGGCTGTTCTCCACTTCTCCGTACAGACGGAAAATCCGCTCCAACTCCTCCTGCCCATAGGTGTTCACCACATCCTGCGCCGACTTTTCCGCCTTTTGGTTCATCCGCATGTCCAGCGGTGCCTCGAAGCGGAAGGAAAAGCCCCGTTGTGCCGTGTCGAACTGGTGGGATGAGACCCCCAGATCGGCCAGGACGCCGCTCACGCCCCCGGTGTGCAACTCCGCCTTGACGAAATTCTCGATGAAGCGGAAATTGTGATGGATCAGGCAGAGCCGGCTGTCGTCCGGCCGGTTGCCGAGCGCATCCCCATCCCGGTCAAAGGCGATGAGCCTGCTCTTGGAAGACAGGCGGGCCAGTATCTCCCGGGAATGTCCGCCTCCGCCGAAAGTGGCGTCAACATATATCCCGTCAGTCTCGCTCCCGACCAGTGCGCTGACACTTTCTTGAAGCAGAACAGGCTTGTGGTATTCCTCCATAGGCCCTCCCGCTATTTTGAAAGGCTTTCTGCCAGTGCCGCCAATCCGTCCGCCGTCAGATTCTCCTTGTCAAAATTCTCTTTGGACCAGATTTCGAGTTTATGGTCGTTTCCGAAGAAGACGAGTTCTTTTTGGACACCGATGTCTTCCAGCAGTTTCTTGGGAATGTTGATGCGTCCGAGTTTGCCGTCAGGCTCCACCATCGCCCGGTTGCGCATGTATTCCCGCCAGAACTGTGCATGGTCGCGCCTGAAAAAATTCAGGCGTGCTTTCAACTCTTCGCTCTGCCGCTCCCACTCCGTGTAGGTGAACATTTCCAGACAAGGCTCAAAGATGTCTTTCCGGACGATAAGACGCAAGTCTCCTGCACCCAGTTGCGCTTTGAAATCGGCGGGGAAGACCACTCTTCCCTTGTCGTCCAATTTACAAACATATTCGCCGATAAACTTAACCATAGCCGGATGCAAACTTGTCTGCAAATATATGAAAACTTTTCCATATCCTTACACATTCTTCCACTTTTTTACACAAAAGGTCACAGCGCCATCCTGACGCCGCTTTTGTGTGAAAACCGGACCGTGAGAGGGGGTCAGGCGACGCCGCCCTTGAGGAAATTGGCCGTCATCACCAGCGCCAGCAGGGCGGGGGAAATGTAGCGGATGAGAATGTAGATGAGGCGGAATGCGCCGCGCGGCAGGGCGAGACTGCCGTAGTTGGTCAGTTCGGCATGCACATCTTTCCGGGCCATCTGCCAGCCGACGAAAAGGCAGGCGCAGAGGCCGCAGAACGGCATCAGCAGGTTGGCGCAGAGTTGGTCCAGCAGTTCAAAGAAGGTCAGGTCGAAAATGCGGACTTCGGCCAGGGGACCGAAGGAAAGACTGCTGAGCGACCCCAGGACGGTGGCCCCGGCCAGCAGGATGCCAGCCGCTTTCAGCCGGCTCATTTTCTTCTCTTCGACCAGAAACGCGACATTGACTTCAAAGACCGAAGCCGTGGAGGTAAGGGCCGCCAGTACGAGGGAGAGGAAGAACACGATGGCGATAATGCCGCCCATCGGCATGGACGCGAAAATCATCGGCATCGTGCGGAAGGCCAGTCCGGCGCCTTGACCCGGGTCTCCGCCAAAGGCGAAGGTCGCGGGCAGCATCGCCAGCGAGGCGATCAGGGCGAACAGAAAATCGAAAAGGCCCGTCTTGAGGGACGAAGACAGCATCGCTTCATCGTCCGTCATGTAGGAGGCGTAGGTAATCATCGTGCCGGCTCCCAGGGACATCGAGTAAAAGGCCTGTCCCATCGCCGCGATAAGGGTTTTGAGTGTAAAAGGCGTCGCTTCGAGATTGAAGAGGAAATCCAGTCCCGCCGCCGCGCCGGGCAGCGTCAGCGCCCAGACGGAGATGCCCAGGATGAGGAAAAACAACACGGGCATCATCACCTTGCTGAATTTTTCGATCCCGCCTTGCACGCCGGCTACCACGATAAAGGCGGTGGTCAGGAAAAAGACCAGCGTCCAGACCAGGGGAATCCAAGGGTCGGAAGCCATCGTCCCGAACATGCCGGACACCGCTTCCAGACTTTCCGCCCGGGTAAAGACAAAGCGGAAGGACTTGACCAGATAGTCCATCGCCCAGCCGCCGACGACGCTGTAGTAGGAAAAGACCAGGAAGGGAACGATGAGGGTCAGTATGCCCGCGAGTTTCCATACGGAACGCCGGCCGTGCTGCTTGTAGGCGCGATAGGCGTTGCTGCGGCTGAAACGGCCGATGATGAACTCGCAGTTGAGGATGGGGATGGACAGCAGGAGCAGGCATACCACATAGCAGAGGAGAAACGGCGCACCGTATTCCCCGACGAGGAAGGGGAAACGCCAGATATTGCCGAGTCCCACTGCGGAACCGACCAGGGCCATCAGGGTGCCCAGTTTGGATGCGAATTTTTCTCTATCGGCCATACACGACAAATTCATAAGTCAGTCCTTCTTCGGAAAGCGTTTCGCTGCGGGATAGTTCCTTCCAACGGCTCTTGTCGAATGTCGGAAAATAAGTATCTGCGGAAGGACAGGTGGTGTGTACTTCGGTCAGGAACAGTTTGTCGCATTGTTCCAGCGCCTGGGCATAGATGCTGCCGCCCCCCATGATGAAGCAGCGGTCGGGCTCGTCGATGCGTCCCTCGAACGGGGTTGCGGCGGCCAGGGCGAAAGCCTCGTCCAGCGTAGCGGCCGCTATCAACGGCCGGGAAGGGTCCGGCGGCAGCGGCGAGGACGGGTCTGCGGAGGCAGAAGCCGGCAGGGGCGGGACGGCGGCGGGACGGCGGCTCAAGACGATATTGAGGCGCTTGGGCAGCGGCCGGCCGAGGCTCTCGAAGGTCTTCCGACCCATAATGACCGGATGTCCGGAGGTGAGGCGCTTGAAATATTTGAGGTCCTCCGAGAGGTGCCAGAGAAGTTCGTTGTCCTTGCCCAGGGCCCCGTCGTCGGCGACGGCCGCAATCAGACATTTTTCCATCATAGCCGTATCGTTTGTGGTTTTAAGGAGAATGACAGGCCCGGCGGCTTCTTACACGGCGACCGGTGCAGGAATGCGGGGCCAGGGGTCATATCCCTCAAGGGTGAAATCCTCATACTGGAAATCAAAAATATTATTGATATCGGGATTGATGTGCATCATCGGAAGCGGGCGCGGCTCGCGGGAGAGTTGGAGGGCGACCTGCTCGAAATGATTCTGATAAATGTGGGTGTCGCCCGTCGTATGGACGAAATCGCCCGGCTGCAGGCCGCACACCTGGGCTATCATCATCGTCAGCAAGGCATAGGACGCGATGTTGAACGGTACGCCGAGGAACATGTCCGCGCTGCGCTGATACAACTGGCAGGAAAGTTTCCCCTCGGCCACATAGAACTGGAACATCGTGTGGCAGGGCGGCAGGGCCATCTTGTCCACCTCGGCCACATTCCACGCGGATACAATCATCCGGCGGGAATCGGGATTGTGCCGGATGGTATCGATGACATTCGACAACTGGTCGATGGTCTTGCCGTCGGGCGTGGGCCAACTGCGCCACTGGTGCCCGTACACCGGACCGAGTTCTCCGTTCTCGTCGGCCCACTCGTCCCAGATGGAAACGCCGTGGTCTTTGAGATACTTGATATTGGTGTTCCCGGCGATAAACCAGAGCAGTTCGTAGATAATGCTCTTGAGGTGGACCTTCTTGGTGGTCAGCAAGGGGAAGCCCTGCGACAGGTCAAAGCGCATCTGCCGGCCGAACACGCTCTGCGTGCCGACGCCGGTACGGTCATGCTTCATCACACCGTTTTCGCGGATATCCCGCAGCAAGTCAAGGTACTGTTTCATCGTGTAGTGAAAGCAAAAATAATGGCTTGGTTGTAGGTCTCGCCCGGCCGGAGGACGGGGGACGGATAGTCGGCCTTGTTGG
>CAMNQO010000095.1 GCA_946549475.1 uncultured Bacteroidales bacterium | reverse complement strand
CCTGCAAAGGGTTACAAGACGCGTAATCCCAAGAGCACTTCCAACAAGTTTATCATTGAAAGAAGGAAAAAATAACGGAATAAATTAAGAGATTATGAGTCGTTCATTAAGAAAAGGTCCCTATATTCAGCAGGCCCTCGAAAAAAGAATCATTGCGATGAATGAGGGAAGTGCGAAGAAAGAGGTCGTCAAAACCTGGTCCCGCGCCAGCATGATTTCCCCGGACTTCGTCGGCCACACCATCGCCGTGCATAACGGAAACAAATTTATTCCCGTTTATGTCACCGAGAACATGGTCGGTCACAAACTCGGCGAATTTGCGCCGACGAGAACCTTCAGAGGCCATTCGGGCAATCGTTAATAGTTAAAAGAGTACATTATTATGGGAGCTCGTAAAAGAGAAATGGCTAATAAGCTGAAGGCCGAAAAGAAAGTGACAGCTATCGCGGTGCTCAGAGATGCACCCACCTCTCCTCGTAAAATGCGTCTCGTCGCAGACATCATCCGCGGCGTTGAGGTCAACAAAGCCCTCGATATCTTGAAATACTCCAAGAAAGAGGCGTCCATCCGCCTTGAGAAACTGCTCAAGAGTGCCATCGCCAACTGGGAAGCCAAAAATCCCGATCGCAGCGGTGAACTCGAAAAAGGCAATGTCTATGTCAAAACCATCATGGTCGATGGTGGCCGTATGCTCAAACGCATCCGTCCCTGCCCCCAGGGTCGCGCCGGTCGGATCCGCAAGCGTTCCAACCATGTCACCGTCATCTTGGATGTCAAAAAGTCGGAGGAATAATTATGGGACAGAAAACCAATCCTATCAGCAACCGCATCGGCATCACCCGCGGGTGGGACTCCAACTGGATCGGACGCTCCAGCGCCGAATACGCGGAGCGCATCGCCGAGGATTATAAGATTCGTCAGTACCTGGTCAACCGCCTTTCCAAGGCTTCGTTGAGCAAAATCGTGATTGAACGGACGCTCAAACTGGTCACCGTCACCATTCACGCAGCCCGCCCCGGTTTCATCATCGGCAAGGACGGCAAGAATGTGGAAGGCTTGAAAGAAGAGTTGAAGAAAGTCACCAACAAGGACATCCAGATCAACATCTTCGAAGTCAAGAAGCCCGAGGTGGACGCCAACATCGTGGCCGACTCCATCGCCCGTCAGATCGAGGGCCGCGTGTCCTACCGCCGTGCCATCAAGATGGCGATTGCCACCGCGATGCGTACCGGTGCCGAAGGCATCAAGGTCCAGATCGCCGGTCGTGTCGGCGGCGCCGAGATGGCCCGCAACGAGATGTTCAAGGAAGGCCGTACTCCGCTCCATACCTTCCGTGCGGATATCGACTATGCTTTGGCCGAAGCCCACACCAAAGTCGGTGTGCTCGGCATCAAAGTGTGGATCTGCAACGGTGAGGTCTATGGCAAGAAAGACCTTTCCCCGAACGCCGGTGTCGCCGCCGGAGTCGCCCAGGCCCAGGGCCGCGGCAGCCGTGACGGACGCCGGGGCGGTCGCCGTGGCGGTCGTCGCGAGGAGCGCAAATAAGCGCGATTCACTCCGGATTTTTTAGCAATCTTATATTTTAAAGCGGACCGGTCGGGCTGTCATTGCCGGACCGGTCTTTTTTCGTATCTTAGCGGCAAATTCAACGGATTATGAAAAAGGTCTCTATTCTTGCGGGCATTGTCGTCGTTTTATTGGCCGGCCTGCTGCTTTACAAGACATCATCACAGGCGGACGCCCATACGCCGGCCGTCGCGCAAAACCCGGCCCCGCAGGGCTGGGCCTACCGCAATTTTTCGGTGGATGCCGTCCAGTACATCGATGATAAAGGAAAGGCCGTCACCCGGCCGGTGCGCCTGTCCGACTATGTGGGGCAGGGAAAATATGTCCTGGTGGACTTCTGGGCTTCCTGGTGCGGCCCCTGCCGCGGCGAAGTCCCCAACCTCAAGGCCGTCTATGAGAAGTACGCCGGCGATGGTTTCGACATGGTGAGCGTCGCCGTCTGGGACCGGCCGGCCGATGCCCTGAAAGCCATCGAAGCGGAAGGAATGACCTGGCATCAGATTGTCTGCAGCGAAAAGACCAACCAGGTGCCCACACAGGTCTATGGGATTGAAGGCATCCCCCAGATTATCCTCATTTCGCCCGAGGGCCGGGTCGTCGGAGAGAACCTCCGGGGGGCCGGCATCGAGAAAGCCGTCAAGAAAGCTCTGGGCTTGTAGGGGCCGGCACCCTCCCCGGGCCCGGCACGATCCCGGCCGCCCGCCTTGGAGCCCGCATCCGTCTATGGACATTCGCGAGACCATCAAACTGTTTCCCCATAACCCCGGAGTATATCGTTATTACGATGCTTCGGGGGCGGTCATCTATGTGGGCAAGGCCAAGGACTTGCACAAAAGGGTGGCGCAGTATTTCGTCGATCCGTCCCGCCTGACCCGCAAGACGGCCCTGCTGGTCTCGCACATCGCCCGTGCCGAATATACGATTGTGGACAGCGAGGCCGATGCGCTCTTGTTGGAAAACAATCTCATCAAGCAATACAAGCCCAAGTACAACATCCTGCTCAAGGACTCCAAGACCTATCCCTGGATCTGCGTCAGCAACGAGCCTTTCCCCCGGATCTTCCTGACCCGGCGGGTCGATAAGGCCGGCAGGCACCGCTATTTCGGGCCGTACAGTTCCGTAAAGCACGCATACGCCCTGCTGGAACTGTTCTTTTCTCTCTATCCTTTGCGGGGAGCGGACTGCAAGCTCAAACTCTCTTCCGACGGCATCCTGCGGCGCAAGTACCGTCCTTGCCTCAAATTGCAGACCGGCAGTTGTGCCGGTTGTTGTGTGGGAAAGGTGTCTGAAAAGGAATATGCCCAATGGGTGACGGCCGTGGAAAGTATCCTGGACGGAGGTGGAAAGGATTTGATGCGCCATTATAAGGAGGCGATGGCCGATGCCGCCGCCCGTCTGGACTTCGAAGAGGCGCAGCGCTACAAACAATGGCTGGATGCCCTCTCGCAGCATTACAGCAAATCGCTGATTGTCAATACGGCCGACATAAGGGCAGATGTTTTCTCTCTCGTTTTCGACCAGGGGGATGCCTATGGCAATTTCATGCGGGTCAAGGGAGGAAGTGTCATCCAAAGCCTCAATCTTCGTTTCCAGGCCCGTATCGACGAGAGCCGGGAAGATGTGCTTGCGTTCTTTATTGCGGAGATAGAGAGCCGGCTGGGACGGCTTTCTCCGGAAGTGCTGGTGCCTTTCCTTCCGGAAATCGAATGGGAAGGCGTGCGCTTCACGATGCCTTCGCGGGGTGACAAACTGGCGCTCCTGGACCTGGGCATGCGCAACGCCGCCCGCCTGCGGATTGACGCGCTCAAGCAAAGCGAGCAAGTCGATCCGGATGCCTATTATCAGCGCATGATGCGGGATCTGCAGCAGGCCTTGGGGATGGAACGGCTGCCCGAGCATATCGAATGTTTCGACAACTCCAACCTTCAGGGAACCAATCCCGTGGCAGCCTGCGTCGTGTTCCGGGGCGGCAAACCCTCCAAGAAGGACTATCGTCATTTCTGCATCAAGACCGTCGTGGGAGCCAACGACTTCGCCTCGATGAAGGAGATTGTCAACCGGCGCTATTCCCGCCTGCTGGCCGAAGCGCCCGACGACCTGCCCCAGCTGGTGGTCATCGACGGCGGAAAGGGGCAGCTGGGCTGTGCCTGGGAGGCCCTCTGCGAACTGGGCATCCAGGACCGGCTGATGGTCGTCGGACTGGCCAAACGGCTGGAAGAGGTGGTGCGCACCAACGACCCCGTCCCTTTGTTTCTGGATCGCAACTCCTTGGCCCTGAAACTGCTCCAGCAGGCCCGCGACGAAGCGCACCGCTTCAATATCACCCATCATCGCAACCGCCGCAGCAAGGCCCAGATCCATTCGGCCCTGCGGGATATCAAAGGCGTGGGCGAAAAAATGGAGCAGAAACTCATCCTGCATTTCGGCTCCGTTCCCCGCATCGCGGCCGCCTCTGAAGAAGAGATTGCCGCCGTCGCCGGGGACAAGCTGGCCCGCGACATCAAGTCCGCGCTGGCCGGCTGAGCTTCCCGACCGTCGGGCCGCTGGATAATTGCATATAAAGAAAATATTTGATACCTTTGCAGGGTAAAGCAACCCAAAAACTTACCAATAAGATGAAGAAATTATTGCTTGTTTCAGCGGCCCTATTTGCGGTCCTGTCTCTTGCGTCCTGCAAGAAAACACTGCAGCCCTCCGCTATAGAGGGCGTAGATTGTCCCACCCGCGTCTATGTCCATGGCTCGGTCAATTTCAATGCGAAAAACAACACCGTACCTGGCGTAGGCGACTGGACGGTCGTCACCTTTACGAATAAGAAGACCAAGGCGACGACTTCCGCCATCCCCAATGCCACTGGATACTACAGTGTGGCGATTCCCCTCGAGTACGGAACAGAGACAGCCTCTTTCTCTGTCAAGGCGACCGTGAATCATCCTGTGCTCGGCAAATTCGAGGGAACGGCTTCGGAGGTCAGTTTCTCGAACATCAAGGCTAAGAATGTGAACGAGGTCTCTACCATTACTTGTACAGAAGTTAAAGACTAAGCGTTATGAAAAAAATTATTCTCATCCTTCTCGCATGCGCTGCGACTCTTACGCTTTCCGCCCAGGAAAAAAAGGCCCCTTATCAGCCCAAGCCCGGCACTTTCTCTTTCGGTATCACCTTCAACCCGATGGCCCTCGAAAAAAGCTACCAGCCGGCAACCGGTGATTATACGGGTGACTATATCAAGAAACTCGGCACCGACCCCAAGCAGATGTTCATCCTCGGCAAGGAACCTCTCGCCGCATTTATGCTCAAATACCGTGTCAGTGAGAATCTGTCCGTGAGGGGCAATATCGGTTTCACCGGCAGCCTCATCAACTACAAGGAGTATGTCGATGACGACGCCGCCCTGCGGCAGAATTCCCTGTCCCAGGCCAAGACCGTCGATGTGATTCACAACAAACTCAACTCCGTCTCCTTCGGGGTCGCCGCCGAATTTCACAAGAACATCGGCGCTTTCCAGTTCAACTTCGGCGCCGGCCTGCTGTACGCCATCGGCGGCGGCAGCATGAGTTATACCTACGGCAATCCCCTGACCAAGGAAGGCGGCTGGGCCCGTTCGACGATGCCCCTCTTGGCCCTGCCCAATCCCCAGGACAATACGACCCTCAACCAGTTCGAGCCCAACACCAACGGTATCGCCGTCGCTTATCCGGTCGAAAGTTACAACCAAGGCTATATCCACGGCCTCGGCCTGAGTGTCGATATGGGTATCGAGTGGTTCTGCCTGCCGCGCGTGTCCGTCGCCCTGAGTATGACGATGACCCCGATCATGGGCGTGTTCCAGCCCCAGACCTGGACGATTTATGAAGGTTATTCCACCTTCAAGGACGGCTTGGACCGCTACAACAAACTGGTCAGCCCCGGCAGCAATGCGCTGCTCTACGGCACCAACACCTTCGGTCTGCGCTTCTCGCTGAATTATTATCTGTAATTGATGAAACAGTATCATATTCCTTTTCGGATTGCGGCCGCACTGACCGCAATCCTTTTGGTTTTGTCCGTTGCGGGCGGCTGCAAGAAAGAGCAGCGTAACCCGCAGGATCAGGGGTATTTCCTGAGCCTTTCCGAGAGCAGCATTACGCTCAGCCAGGGCGCGTCCAAAACGCTGACGGCGACTTTTTCCCCCGCTTCTGCGCTTGTCCTGTGGGAGTCCGGCGATGACAAATTGCTGGAAGTGAAGGACGGCGTCGTCACGGCCAAGGGCGAAAACGGCAGCGCCGTCATCACGGCCAAGCTGGTCTCCATCGATGATTTCTTTACGCCGAAGGCGACCGCCACCTGCCAGGTTCGGGTGCATACCGTCTATGTGGAAAGCATCACGCTTCCCTCAACCCTGCCCCTTTCGATGGGTAAGCCCTATCAACTGACTCCGATCATTCAGCCGGATGATGCGCAGGGGGCCGGTCTGGAGTATAAGGTTACGGACGGGACTGAATATGTTTCCGTCTCCGAGACGGGAGAACTGACGCCCAAATCGGTTACGCCGTCCGGCGTCTATGCCACCGTCACCGTGACGGCGAAGGATGCACACCACGCTTCCGCCTCCGTAAAAGTATCCGTGGGCGAAAAGGCCATCTATCCTACGGAGGTCAGCCTGAACAGCTTTGTCGAGGAAACCTCCATCGGCAAAGACTTTTATGTTTCCCTGAACTTTACTCCGCCATCTGCCAACTGGAGGGCCTTCACGGTCGAATCCGGCAATCCGGCCGTCGCAACGGTGGCGCCTTATGCCAACAGTGGATTTACGGTCTCTCCCAAGTCGGCCGGCGAAACGACGATTACCCTGACCTGGGAATCGGAGACGAGCAAGGACAACAGAATTCAGAAAACACTGACCGTTCACGAAGGCGAGCCTTCCATTGCCTGGAGCGAACAAATGGATCTCGGTTTTGTCTCAACGGGAGTCGTTATCGATGACAATATCGCCTTGAAGGTCGATGTGAAGAATCTCAATAACAAGACCGTCGTTTACTCCAGTTCCAACCCCAGCATCGCCTCGGTGAGCGAAAGCGGCATCGTGACGGCCAGGCAGAAAGGCTGGGTGACGATTACGGCCAGTGCAGAGGCCAACAGTAGCCTGTCCGTCAATACGGGGCAGTTCTATGTCTATGGGAAGCCTGCGACGCTGTATTTCAGCCAGTCGGTTGACAATGGTCTTTTTGTCCGTTACGGCACCAGCAAGAGTTTGAATGTCATCGTTCGTGACGCTTCCGGCAGCGCCTCGCGGCAGGACCTGCT
>CAMNQO010000094.1 GCA_946549475.1 uncultured Bacteroidales bacterium | reverse complement strand
CCGCTCCCTTGACATACAGGTCCTGTCCGAGGACCAGCCCCGTCGAGGCCAGATGGACCGTCAGGTCGTTCTGCACCGGAATATGGGACTCCAACGTCATCGGGATTTCTTCCGCGAGGAAGGGATTGGCCGTCACCGCCTTCTGCGCGGAAAGGAGTTTGAGGATGGGGGTATGGAAAACTTTCGTCACCTGCACGCCCGTCTTGTACGGGCGTTCGAGCGATATGGTAAAATCCCGGCCGGGAACAAACGCGAGGGTGATGGAGGACTCCGCATCCATAATCGTATCGGGCAGCAGGTTCAGCGTCACGCGGGCACGGGACGCCCCGGCGTCAAAACGGACGCTCTGTGCGGATGCCGTATAGTGGACCCCCTCCCGGAGCGTGCCGCCGAAGACCAGCCTCACTTCCATCGCGACGGCGGCAGGACGCGAGAGCACGGCTTCCACCTCCAGGGAGGTCTGTCGCTCCAGATTCAGTTCATACTGGCCGGAGGCAAATTCTACCGCCGGTGCGAAATAGCGCGAATCCGCCTCCTGTCTGCACGAGACGAAGAAGAGAGCGGAGGCAATCAGTATGAAGAAATTCTTTTTCATCGGAGCCATTCAAAAGGTAAAGAGTCCCACGGACAGCAAAATATCGTGAAGGGAAGCGGTCGGAAAAGCCCGCAGGGAGCCGCCGGAAAGGCGGACATATCCGTTGGCCGCGCCCGCCTTGCCCAGTTTCAGGGGGAACTGCCAGGTGAGTTCTCCTCCGGGCCGGACGAAATCCCGGGCATAATAGGCCTGGTCCGGCAGCAGGACTTCCCGGACATAGAGGTTGTCCGCAGCCGGCGAAAGGGAGGACTCCGTGTGAAGATACCCCTTGAGCGAGAGGGACAGGTCAAGTTTATGGCCCCGGATGTCAAGCAGCAGGCAGGAGCCCTTGACACCCAGGCTCCAGCCCGCAGCGGCGGCGGAAGAGAAGGGCAGATAATGGGCCCGGCGATAAGCGTTCCATCCGGCATCCGCTCCGACGCTCCAGCGGTACACGCCGTCCTTGATGCCACCGTAATATATATAGGAAAGACCCACATCCGTCTTGCCCATGACATAACGGTTTTTGTAGGTATAGAGCGTCTCCCAGACCTGGGTAGAGATGCCTTTTTCGTCAAAGGAACTTTTCTTTTCCTGCAAGTACTCGTCCGCTCCTCCGTCCTTGTAACTCCCCTCCGCGGACAGCGTATGCAAGCCGTTCCCGGCCCGCAGGTTGAGAGCGGCCTGCAAACGGTAAGTGAAGGCGTTGAAACTGCCGGGTGTCTGTTTGTTGTCGCCGAATGCGTTGAGTATCTCGTAAGCAAATCCTGCGTTGAGAAGCAGATTCAGCCGTTCCCCCGTGAAACTGTAGGAACACTCCGAGAAGGCGCGATGTCCCTCGAACTGGCGTTTGAAACCCGAATAGCCGGACACCGTCCCTTCCACCTGGTCCAGCCCGGACATCCGGTAATAATAGAGGTTGGGATAGGTCTGTACGGTGGTCAGGCCATTGAGTTTTTCCTTGGAATATCCATACCCCGCGTCCAGACCGATATGGTGCTTGCCGAAGGTCAACAGCAGCGAAGGGATGGCGCGCAGCCCCAGATAGCCGGTCCTCGGACGCGGGTCGCGCCGGCCGGAGATGTCCGCCACCTCATAATTGACTTTGATGCCGACGGAGACGATGCCGGAAAGCGGCGTCGTATAGAGGTCGAAATCCAGGCCGCAATGGTGGCTGTCATAATCCTTGGCCACGGCGCTGCCGTAGATGAAAGGAATGGAATAGTATGGGTCCATCACATCGGACCATTTCCTGTCCTTTTCCGAATCGTAACGATAATAGAAAGACCCGCGCATCATCAGTTCATCGGTAAAACGGTCGTAACGCAGGGTGGAAAAGCAGAAGCCGAGATCTGAACGGCCTTCCTGCGCCCGGTGGTAATCCCCCGTACTGCCGGAGAAGTTCAAGGAGGTGACGCTGCCCGAAGCCGGCTGGGAAAGGCCCATACCGGCGCTGTTGTCCGTACGCGCATACTGCTGGAGCGCCGTTTCCACTTCCAGGCGATGCGGGTCGGAAGGCCGCGCGTCGCCGCTGCGGGCCGAAGGCGAAGAGGACGGCCTGGCGTCATCGCCGCGCCCGGCACGGCCCTGCGCGGAAAGGGCCGGCACCGCGCACGCGAAGAAGGCAAGGAGGCAGAGACTGCGGACAAGCGTTTTCATTGCAGTCCCTCCTTGTCATATTTCCCGGGTGTGGGATCGTTGCAGGTCACGAAATCGGAAGAGGAATTGTTGGTATCGACCAGGTAATACCGTCCGTTTTCAAAGCGGGACACCCGGCGCTCGACGCTCTGGCCGTTGTAGCCGTTGACGGCATCGATGGTGACAAAACCGGCGTCAACCTGGTCGGGCAGCCGTTTGGTATTGACATCCGGAGCGGACTGGGACGGGTTTTTGAGACATTCCACCCCGTCCAGCACAAAGCGTTTGTGCATCCGGCGGAAACGCTCTCCCGAGGTCCGGCCGCGCTGATACACTTCGGGCCAGTCACGGACCACATCTTCGTCGGTCGCAAAGAGGAAAACGGCGTTCGGCCCCCCGTTGGTGAGGTTGAGATACTGGATGTTGGTCGAATTGGAGATGATGGGCAGGCGCCGCACATCCGGATTACCGGACCCCTCCTCCGCCTTCACCTCGAAATCAGCCCCGGAAAGATCGACGGAAGAGGGTGCGCTCTCAAGGTGGTTGCGGGCGCTTCGGGCGGCCACCAGCAGGGTTTTCCCCGGAGCAAGCGGCCAGTCCGTCCCGCTGCCGGGGAAACGGCAAATCTGACGGGCGTAGATGGAGTCGGGATTGTCCTTGACCGGATAGGCGGCGGGAGAGACCGATTCGGCGAGCGCCAGGTAGAGTCCGTCCGCATACACGGTCCGGTCGGAATTGTTGAAAAGTTCGATATAGGTATCTACCGTATAATTGCGGCCCATCTTATCCTTGGTCCCGGAATAGTACACCTTGGAAATCACCAGGTCGCTCAGCAGCATCGCCTGTATCTGCAAAGTCATATCCTCCGCCCGGAAAATCCGCCGGTTCATCAGGGACAGCCCGAGCATGATACGGGCGTCGTCCGCCAGGGAGGATTCCGCTTTGAGCAGCGCCTTGTAATCCCGGCCCGACAACTCAAAATAGGTATTGATGTCGTAAATCCCGGGTATCAGACCGGTCACATCCACTCCGCCGGCCGCATCCGTGAGGAAGGTATAGTCCGCCGGTCCCCAGAATTGCACCGTCCGGGCGGCATAGCGGACTTCCTCCCGGCATTCCAGGGGCATATCCAGTTGCACGCGGAAGGCATCGACGGACACCGGAGCCTCCCGCCTGCAGGAGAGCAGGAGCGCCATCAGCGCAAAGAGGTATGAAAGGTGCGGCCTCATATCTTCAAATACATTTCCACGCCGAAAGAGAAGGTACCCGTATTGCGCTCCGTAAGGGTGCCGGACTTGTTGGAGGATTGAAAGGGCATATGGTACAAAGCGTTGTTGACATAGAAGGAGAAACCGAAATTCCGGGACACATCTTTCGTCAGGCGGAGGTTCATCAGCCAGATGGGAGGCTGGACGGTCGCATCCGTATCGGAAGGGTTCCTGCGCTGGGCGGAGAGCAGGATGCCTTTGATGCGGGTCTCGGGGTCGGCGAGCATCGCGGGCGTAATCTCGTGCATCCGCAGGTCGGTGTCCATCCAGGCGACGGGGTCGCTCTGCTGGTTGGTCGTACGGGTGTACTGGTAAAAGACCACCTGGTTGGCCAGCGAGATGACCATCTTCATCCGGGGAATATTGCATACCAGCCGCAGATTGACGCTGAAACGGCGGTTGACATCCCGGGACAAGCCGCTGGGATAGAGCAGTTTGAAAGGCGGCGTATTGGCCCCGCCCTTGGCATAGTCCGAATCGGAGGGTATGCCGCTCGGGTTGGAAAAATTGGGGCCGGTCGTCCAGGTCTGCGACTCCATGTAGGCGCCGCTGAAGAGGATGCTCGTGTGAATCGGCTTGATCTGACCGAAATTGAAATCAAACTCGACACCCCGGTTGAGGCTGGCGGAAGTATTGCCGGTGCGGCCGCTGACCGTAAAGACCGTATCTACGCGGGCCGGGTTGTCCCAATCGATGTAGGGCTGCCCGGATGGGCTGAGGAGGATGCCCTTTTCGCTGGAATAATAGCGGGACAGATAGGTGCTGTACTCCGTCAGGTTGCCGAATCCGTTCTCCATTTTCTCCTGATAGGCCACCACGCCGAAGGACATCCCGTTGGAAAAATTGAGGTCGAATCCCACTTCCGCCTTGGTGTTGGTCGCGTTTTTGAGCGTGTTGTTGCGCTCGACCGGGGTGATGTGCGTATGATACATCACCAGTTGCCGGGACGCGTCGGCCGGAAGGTAAGAGGCGGTTTCCCGGTCGGAATACTTGTTTTCCGGATAGAGATGGGTCAGGCCGGGCGTCTTGTTGCTCTGTCCCCAGCCGCCGCGGAAGGTCAGCCAGGGCGTCACCTTCCAGGAAGCGTTGATACGGGGCGAGAGGGACCACACCTGTTCGGGAAGCCCGGGCTGCAGCATATCGAAACGGACGCCGGCCTGCAATTTGAACTGCATCACCCGGGTGATGTCCCAGATGAGATTGTCCTCGAGATAGGCGGAAATCTGGTTCAGCGCGGGAATGTCATAGTACGGACGGGGACGGCCGTTGCTGTTGGGCGAAAGCGGCCAGGCCTCGTCGTCATTGTAGAAACCCCGTGCCTTGTTGCTGTCCATCTTGTACTCCGCACCCATGTTGAAGCGTTGCTGCACGGGTCCGGTCGTGACGGAGGCTGTATTGCCCACTTTCGCATAAAAATTCAGCGGGCGTGACAGCGTACCGCCGGACGCCCGGTAGGAATCCGTAATCCACGGCACGATGCTGTAGCCATCGGTCAGCGAGGTGATGACCGGAAGCCCGCCGCCGGCCGCGACAATGGAACTCTTGCGGCTTTCCGTGCTGCCCGCCGTCAGCCCCAGGGCGTAATTGAGCGAACGGGACCAAGGCTTGTTGAACGAGAAACGGCCGTTGTGCGTCAGCCGCACCGACCACTGCTTCTGGGAGGTCTGCGTCCCCTCGATGAGCACATCCGGATCGTCGGTCCGCAGGTCGATGATGCCGGAAAAATGAGCCTTGGTGGTGGAAGACCATTTACCGGAGGCGTTGCTGTAGGCCAGTCCCCCGCTGATGCGGTCGAAAGAACGGTTTTTCACGCGCGGGTCGCCCGATGCGCGGGCATAATCCGCATTGACATTGAAACTCCCTCCCTTCCTGTCGAATTTCCAACCCTTTCCGAGCGAAACATTGAGGGTGGTCGGATTGAATTTGGCACGGACCTCATAGGGAGTATATCCGGCTTTGGTATGGACGACGACGGCACCGGAAGACAGGTCGCCGTACTCGGCGGAAGGGATGCCCCGCACCACCTCGACCGACTCGATATTGTCCGCGCTGATCTGCCGCATATCCAGACCCGTACCACCCGTCGTACCCCCGGCTTTGTCGGAAAGGGAGGCATTGTCGGACATCGGCACGCCGTCCATCACCACGGAAGTTCCGAAAGCATTGTTGGCCGTATCGTTGCTCAGCGAGCGGATAGTCATCTTTTCCTCGGAAGTCATATCGGACGAACTCATCAACTGCCCGGGAAGGAGTTGCATGATATCTTTCAGGCTGGTCGCCTGCAGGTGGTCGATGGCCATACGGCCGATGGTGGAACTCGTCGAAGTCCCCGCCGCGCTGGGAACGGCGGTCACGACCACCTGTTCAAGCGCGAGGGAAGACTCCTTGAGCCGGATGGTCAGGACGCTGTCCCGCCGGAAATTCATCAGGGCCGAAAAATCCTCGAAGCCGAGCATCTGGACTGTGAGGGTGGCTTTCCCCCGGGGAATCTTCTCCAGCAGTGCCGTTCCGTCGGGCTCCGTCACGGCAAAGATGCCGTGCTCGCCCATCAGGCAGGCGGCTCCCGCCAGCGGTTCCCCGTCCGTGTCCGAACAGACTTTTATGTGCAACTGGACGGAGCCGGAGCGATTCTGCGCGGAAAGAAACGAGGGCAACAGCAAGCCCGACACCAACAATCCCAGCCCCCACAAGAGCGACCGGAGCCCGTTTCCATATTGTGAGCAGAAATTTTTCATGCCGATTCGCGCAAAGGTAGCAAAAAAATGAAAAAAACGGACAATGGGCTTGCAACTCTCAAAAAAATATCTACCTTTGCATCCGATATGACAAAACGCACCCATATTTCCCAGTCTTTTTTCTGGTGGCGCCTGAGCGATAGTTTCGGTCAGACTCTTTAGGGTGCTTAGTATATGCCATTGAATTGAAACACAATAAAAGGGGCTGTCCGAAAACGGGCGGTCCCTTATTTTGTACAGCAGTCGGCCCGGCCGGACGACGAGAGACAAAGAGAAAAGACCGCAAGGATAAGACAGCAAAAAAAATCGACTAATCAATATTTATCAAAGCCATGAAACAGAAAAAATTCATGCTCCCGGAATCCGAGATTCCCACCCACTTCTTCAACATTCAGGCGGTGATGCCCAACAAGCCCCTCCCCTTCCTGAATCCCGCCACGAAGCAGCCGCTCAAGGCCGAAGATCTCTATCCCATCTTCTGCAAGGCCTGCGCCGACCAGGAGCTCAACCAGACGGACGAGTGGATTCCCATTCCGGAGGCCGTGCGCGAGCAGTACGCCGCCTACCGCTGCACCCCGCTCGTGCGGGCCTACGAACTGGAGAAAGCCCTCGGAACCCCTGCCCACATCTATTTCAAGAACGAGAGCGTGAGTCCTG
>CAMNQO010000093.1 GCA_946549475.1 uncultured Bacteroidales bacterium | reverse complement strand
GCAGTTGCTGAGCATCCCTTTCATCCTCGGCGGCATCGTGATTCTGGTCCTGTCCCTGACCGTATGGAAAAAACCGGCGAAAGTGACGCCTTCTACGCCCAAAAAATCTGCAAGGGTATGATGTTTGCATGCTCGCGGGCGCTCTATAATAAATAAGGAATGAAGAAGAATGTGTTTCTGGGGTTGGCTGTCGTGTTATTGTGTGCCCCGCTCGGGGCTGTTGAGGTGCCTGACAGCCTGCAACTCAATCCCGAAGAGGAAAAAGTGACCTTTTTGACCCTCCAAGATGCCCTCAATGTGGCTTTGGCCGAGAGTGAGACCGTCAAGATTGCTGACAAGGAAGTGGAGCGTGCCGGTTATGCGAAGAAAGGGACCTATGCGGCCCTTTTTCCGCAAATCGACCTGGCCGGATCCTATCAGAGGACGCTCATCAAGAACGATATCCGCGCGATGATGGGCAGCGACTCTCCGATGGCCTCGATGATGGCCGATACGAAAATCGGTAGCCTGAACACCTTTGCCGTCAATGCGACGGCGGCGATGCCGCTGATCAATACGGCCCTGTGGAAAAGCATCAAGATTTCCGCGCAGGGGGTGGAACTCGCCGTCGAGAAGGCCCGAGGCTCCCGTCTCAACCTCGTCGCCCAGGTGAAAAACGCCTATTATGCCGCGCTGTTGGCCAGAGAGGTGTTCGGCGTGTACCGCGAGGTCTATGAAAATGCCAAAGCCAATTTTCAGCAGACGGAAAAGAAATACAACGCCCAGAAGGCTTCCGAACTGGATATGGTGACGGCCAGGACCAATCTGGCCAATGCCATTCCCAATGTCTATGACGCGGAGAGCAATGTGATTCTCGCCCTGTGGCAGCTCAAGGCCGTCATCGGCATGGACCTCGAAGAAGAAATCGATGTGGTGGGCCGTATGGAAGACTACAGCGACAACATGAGCGCCGTGCCGGACGGCCGCGACAGCATCGACCTCAGCGGCAACAGTTCCCTCCGCCAGCTTTCCATCCAGGCCGACCAACTGCTGGAGACGGTCAAACTCCGTCAGCGGGCTTATATCCCGACCCTCTCGGCCAGTGTCAATTTCTCCTATTCCTCCGTGGCCAACGACCCTATCCGGAATCTCGGCTGGTTCCCGTATTCCAATGCGGGTCTCACTCTGTCCATTCCCATTTTCTCCGGCATGAAGCGCCTGAACGATGTCCGCCAGGCCCGCAACCAGTACCAGCAGATGCAGTTGCAGACCCGCAATACGGAGAAGCAACTCCGCATCGGCGTGCGGGGCTATCTGTCCACGATGGATACGGCCGTAAAAAGTTATTACGCCTCCAAAAACGCCCTGGAATCGGCCCAGAAAGCCTATGAGATTGCCGCCAAATCCTATGAAGTGGGGCGGGCGACCTTCGTGGAGCTCAACAACGCGCAGCTGGCCCTGGTCCAGAGTCAGTTGAGCCTGAGCCAGAATGTCTATAATTATATCGTCGCCAAAGCGGAGCTGGAGTCCATGCTGGGCGTGGAGAATTTTGAAACAAAATAAGGAAAGAATATGAAAGTGAATTTGAACAAATGGGCCGTCCTGTCGCTGCTGCCCCTGCTGGCAGCCTGTGCGGGAGGACAGCGGAAAGCCCAGGCCGTGCAGGAAGAAGAGAGTGTCCCGGTGGTCGTCGTCAGTCAGGTTTTCGCCCGCGACGTGGTGCAGAAAGAGACCTATACCTCCACCGTCGAGGCCAATGTCAAAAACAACATCGCGCCCCAGACGGCGATGCGTATCAAGAGCATCCGGGTCGAAGTGGGGGACTATGTCAGCAAAGGCCAGGTCGTCGCCACGATGGATGCCATTTCCCTCGACCAGGCCAAACTCCAGTACAAGAACGATTCGACCGAATATTTCCGCCTCAAGGGACTCTACGAGGTCGGCGGTCTGTCCAAGAGCGACCTCGACGCCATCGAGCTGTCCTATAAGGTACGCAAGAAAAATTATGAGAATATGCTGGAAAACACTGTACTCCGTTCCCCGATCAGCGGTGTCATTTCCGCCCGCAACTACGATGTGGGCGATATGTATGCGATGGCCCAGCCCATCTACACCGTACAGGAAATCTCCCCGGTCAAGTTGCTTGTGGCCGTCTCCGAACGGGACTATACCCGTGTGAAGAAGGGCGGGCAGGTGAACATCAGCGCCGACGCTTTCCCCGGTGAGTCGTTTACCGGTTCCATCACCCGGCTGTACCCTACGGTCGATCCGGCTACCCATACCTTCCTCGTGGAGGTGAAAGTTCCCAACAAGGACCGCCGGCTCCGTCCCGGCATGTTCGCCCGTGTTACCCTGGTCTTCGGGAAGAATCACAGCGTGGTCGTTCCCGACCTGGCCGTGGTGCGTCAGCAAGGGGCCGGGGACCGCTATGTCTATGTACTGGAAGAGGACGGAACGGTCTCGTTCCGCCGTGTCGAGCTCGGTGTGCGCATGGGCAATGAGTATGAGGTCCTGAGCGGCGTGAAAGACGGTGAGAAGGTCGTCGTCGAAGGCCAACTCCGCATCAAGGACGGCGTCCGGGTAGAAGTCAAACAAAAATAGCATTCAGGCAAGATGAGCATTTACAGGACAGCGGTCAACAAGCCGGTGACGACGGCGCTGATTTTCATCGTGTTCGTCATCCTCGGCGTGTTCGCCCTGATGAACCTCGCACTGGACAATTTCCCCAAAATCGAGTCCAACACCATCATGGTGATGTGTTCTTACCAGGGAGCCAGCGCGGAGGATATCGAAAACAATGTGACCAAGACCCTCGAGAACTCGCTCAACAGCGTGGCGAACCTCAAGAGCCTGACTTCCACCTCCAAGGAGAATATCTCGATGCTCGCTCTCGAGTTTGAGTACGGCATCGACATCGATGTGGCGACCAACGACGTGCGGGACAAGTTGGACATGGTTTCTTCCTATCTGCCCGACGCGGTTTCCACGCCCATCATTTTCAAGTTCAGCGCGGACGATATGCCGATCATGATTTTGTCCGCCCAGGCCGGCCAGAGTTCCAAGGCCCTGGAAAAAATCCTGGACGACAAGGTCTCCACGCCCCTGGCCCGTGTGTCCGGAGTGGGTACGGTATCCGTCTCGGGCGCACCCCAGCGCGAATTGCAGGTTTACTGCGACCCTCAGAAACTCGAAGCCTACGGGCTCAGCGTGACCGCAATCAGTTCCATCCTGGCCCAGGAAAACCGCAATACGCCCTCCGGCAACATCGACATCGGATCCGATACCTATACCCTGCGTGTCGAAAAGGAGTTCCGTTCTGCGGAAGAAATGCTGGATGTCGTGCTTGGCCATTATAACGGCCGTACCGTGTATCTGCGCGATGTCGCGCGGGTGCAGGACGATCTGGAGGAGCGCGGACAGGAAGCCTATTGCGACGGCACGCGCGGGGCCATCATCATCATCCAGAAACAGTCGGGCGCCAATACTGTCAATGTCATCCGGGGTGTCAAGAAGGCCCTCAAACGCATCGAGCCGACTTTGCCTTCCGATGTCCACCTGAGCATCACCATTGACAACTCCCGCAACATCCTCAATACCCTCAACTCCTTGAAGGAGACCATTGCCATCACCTTCCTGGTGGTGATGCTGGTGGTATTCGTCTTCCTCGGCAGGTGGCGTGCGACCCTGATCATCGTTTCCGCCATCCCGATTTCCCTGCTGGCTTCCCTGCTGTACCTCTTTGCGACCGGTGAGACGCTGAACATCATTTCGATGTCCGCTCTTTCCATCGCCATCGGTATGGTGGTGGACGACGCCATCGTGGTACTGGAGAACGTGACGACGCATATCGAACGCGGAGAGAAGCCCAAGGAAGCGGCCGTCCACGGCACGCAGGAAGTGGGTATTTCCGTCATCGCGTCCACCTTGACGATGCTCGCGGTGTTCCTGCCCCTGACGATGGTGACGGGTATGGCCGGCGTGCTGTTCAAACAGTTGGGCTGGATTGTCAGCATTATCATGATCGTTTCCACCACCGGTGCTTTGACCTTGGTGCCGATGATGTGTTCCCAGATGCTGCGCCGCAACGTCAGGCACGGAGCTTTCTATAAAGTCGTTTTCGGCCGTATCAATGCCGGTCTCGACGCCATTTCCCGCGGCTACGGCAAACTGATTTCCTGGTCGGTCAACCACCGGGCCGTCGTCGTGCTCGTGGCCCTGGCCATCTTCATCGCTTCGGTGGCCCTTCTCGGCCCCGGCGTGAAGACCGAATACTTCCCGAAGTCCGATATGGGCCGTGTCCGCGTCAGCGTCGAACTGCCCATCGGTACGGGGCAGAGCGTCACCCGCGAACTGGGTGCCGAACTGTACAACCGTTTCCGCGAAGCCGTTCCGGAAATCCGTTCCTGCAACTACTCCCTCGGACAGGCTTCCACCGACAATGCCTTCCAGTCGATGCAGACGACGGGTACCTACAAGATTACCTACAATATCGACCTCGGCAGCAAGATGGACCGCCAGCGTTCGAGCAGCGAGATTTCCGATGTCATGCGCAGCATCATCGCGGAGTATCCTTCCGTCAAGAAGTATCAGGTCACGGAAGGCAACGGCGGTATGGGTGGCGCTCCCAAGGTGGAACTGGAAATCTACGGCTATGAATTCGAGACCACCGACCGCATCGCCGCCGAACTGGCAGAAGGGCTGCGTGAAAGCAAGATGTGCTCCGAAGTGATTATCAGCCGCGATGAATATACGCCGGAGTATCTGGTCGATTTCGACCGCACCAAACTTTCCATCAACGGACTCAACTCCACGACGGCGGCCGCTTATCTGAGCGCCTGCATCAACGGTTCGGTGATGAGTTTCTTCCGGGAGGACGGCGACGAGAACGATATCCGTGTGCGTCTCGACCCCGAGTTCCGTACCTCCGTCGAGGATATCGAGAACATTACGATTTACAACAATGCCGGAAAGGGAATCCGCATCAAGGACCTGGGCAAGGTCGTCGATACCCGCACTCCGCCCCAGATTGTCCGCAAGGACCGTGAGCGTATGGTGATGGTGACGGGCGTGGCCGCCAAGAACGCCGTGCTTTCCGAGATCGTGGCCAAATCCCAGGAGGTCATCGCAGCCACCAATATCCCTTCGGAGGTGACGGTGGTCGTCGCCGGAGACTATGAGGACCAGCAGGACGCTTTCCGCGACCTTCTGACCCTCCTGGCCCTGATTGTCATTCTGGTGTACATCGTGATGGCCGCGCAGTTCGAGTCCCTGATGAGTCCGTTCGTCATTATGTTCTCCATACCTTTCGCCCTGACCGGCGTGCTCATCGGCAGCTATGTGTCCAATACGGCCATCAGCGTGATGGGAATGATCGGTATCATCATCCTGATGGGTATCGTGGTGAAGAACGGTATCGTGCTCATCGACTACACCATCCTCTGCCGTGAACGGGGAATGAGCATCAAGGACAGCGTCGTGACGGCTTCCCGCAGTCGTCTGCGCCCGATTCTGATGACGACCCTGACGACCGTCCTCGGTATGATTCCGATGGCTGTCGGACACGGCGAGGGTGCCGAACTCTGGAACGGCCTGGGTGTGACCGTGAGCTGGGGCCTTTCCGTCTCCACCCTGATTACCTTGGTGCTGATTCCGGTCATCTATACCTCCTTCGCCACCGCCCAGGAGAAAAGCAGGGCCCGCAAACAGCGCCGGGCTGAAAAAAAGGCTCTGGCCGAAGCAAGCAGATAAGTTATGAAAGCGATTTTTATCACATACAACCAGGCCTACTACAGTGAAATCGTAGAGGCCATCGAACAGGCCGGCGTGCGGGGTTATACCCAGTGGCCCGGCATCCGGGGGCGCGGCAGCGTGGACGGGGAGCCTCACGAAGGCTCCCACGCCTGGCCCACCCACAACGATGCGGTCATCACCTTCGTTCCGGACGAAAAGGTGGAGCCCATCCTGGAATTGATGAAGGCGAAGGATGAAGAGGCGCCGGCCCTGGGTCTGCGCTGCTTCGTCTGGACGATTGACAAGGCATATTGATGGACCTTGATGCGCTCAGGAAACTGATCGGCAAGGACTGGGACGCCTACAGGGATTTTCTGTACCGGCAAATCGGCAGCGACGTCTCTCTCCTGCGGGATTTGAATGCGGAGGTGCTGTCCCACGAAGGGAAGCAGCTCCGCCCTTTGCTTTGTCTGTTCGCCGCCCGTGCCTGCGGGACCCGCGGCGGGACTGCGGGCAAGGCTGTGCCGGAACCCGGGACAGCCATCCTTCCGGAGCTTACGCTGCGTTATGCGGTGGCGGGGGAGTTGCTGCACAATGCCACGCTCCTGCACGACGACGTGGCCGATGAGAGCGACCTGCGCCGGGGCCGGCCGACCGTCCGTTCGCTTTTCGGACCGGACGTTTCCGTTCTGTTGGGAGATTTCTGGCTGGCCCGCGCCGTCGATGGCGTGGTCAGCGGAACCGTATGTGACCCGGAGGTCATCCGTCTGTTCTCCAAAACCTTGCAGGACCTGGCCGAGGGCGAGATGCTCCAGCTGGAACGGGCGGCGGACGGTAAGACCGATGAAGACGCTTACCTGCGGATTATCTATGGCAAGACGGCCTCGCTTTTCGAGGCCTGCGCCGTGGCGGGAGCCTGTTCCGTCGGTGCTTCTGCCGTCCGGAAGCAGGCCGTTTCCGAATTTGCCCGCTGCCTGGGCCTCGCCTTCCAGATACGGGACGATATCTTTGATTATTCTCCCGAACTCGATACCGGAAAACCTTCCGGAGAAGATATCGGGGAAAAGAAAATTACCTTACCTTTGTTGGGCGCCTTCGAGAATGCCGGACATCTGCGGGAGGAAGCACTGCGGGCGGATATCGTCGCAGCCCGTCCGGGCGTCAAGGAGAGCGTGCTTGCCTATGTGCG
>CAMNQO010000092.1 GCA_946549475.1 uncultured Bacteroidales bacterium | reverse complement strand
CGGCCATGCGTGCCCGCGGCGCCAAGGTGACCGACATCGCCATCATCATCATCGCGGCGGACGACGCCATCATGCCCCAGACCACGGAAGCCATCAACCATGCCCAGGCGGCCGGCGTCCCGATGGTATTCGCCATCAACAAAATCGACAAGCCCGGCGCACAGCCCGACAAAATCCGCGAGCAACTGGCCAACATGAACATCCTCGTGGAAGACTGGGGCGGAAAGTACCAGTGTCAGGAAATCTCCGCCAAGCAGGGGCTCAATGTGGACAAACTGCTGGAAAAAGTCCTTCTGGAAGCCGACTTGCTTGATCTGAAAGCCGCCCCGGCCAAACGGGCTTCGGGCGCCATCATCGAGTCTTCCCTGGACAAAGGGCGCGGCTATGTGGCGACCCTCCTGGTACAGAACGGAACGCTCCACATGGGCGACATGATGCTCAGCGGCTCCTTCTACGGCCGTGTGAAAGCGATGTTCAACGAGCGCGGCCAGAAAGTCAAGGAAGCCGGCCCGTCCACGCCGGTCAGCATCCTCGGCCTCAACGGCGCTCCGACGGCCGGCGAGAAATTCAATGTCATGGCCGATGAGAAAGAGGCCAAGGACATCGCCGGCAAGCGTGAGCAACTCATCCGCATCCAGGGCATCAAGACCCAGAAGCACATGACCCTCGAAGAGATCGGACGGCGCATTGCCATCGGCAACTTCAAGGAACTCAATGTCATCGTCAAAGGCGACGTGGACGGGTCCATCGAAGCCCTTTCCGACTCCCTCATCAAACTGTCCACGGAAGAAGTGCGCGTCAATGTCATCCACAAAGCCGTGGGCGCCATTTCCGAAAGCGACATCCTGCTGGCGGCGGCCTCCGATGCCATCATCATCGGCTTCCAGGTCCGTCCCGGCACCGCCGCCCGCAAACTCGCCGAGAAAGAGCAGATTGAAATCCGCCTGTACTCCGTCATTTACGACGCCATCAACGAGATCAAAGACGGTATCGAAGGCATGCTCGCCCCTGAACAGAAGGAGGAAATCACCGGTACGGCCGAGATCCAGCAGACCTTCAAGATCAGCAAGGTCGGCACCATCGCCGGCTGTCTGGTCAAAGAAGGCAAGATCAGCCGCAGCAACAAGGTCCGCCTCATCCGCGACGGCATCGTGATTTACAGCGGTGAACTGGGCAGCCTCAAACGCTTCAAAGACGATGCGAAGGAGGTCCTTACCGGCATGGAATGCGGCCTGAACATCGAAAACTTCAACGACATCAAAGTCGGCGACATCGTCGAGGCTTACACCATCACGGAGATCAAGCGGACGCTGTAAACGCCCTCGATTCCGTACTTTCAAAAAATACCCGATGCCTTATGAGACACCGGGTATTTTTGATAAGGAAGTCCGTACGGGGCCTATCTGGCCGCCAGGCGTTTGTAGGTATCGAGGCGGAGTTTGGCAAACTCTTCGGTCTTGGCGAGCAGTTCACCGGCTCTGTCCGGGAACATCTTGTAGAGGGAGGCAAAACGCACCTCGCCTTTGAGGAAGTCCTGGAACTTGCTCCAGTCGGGCTCTTTGGAATCGAGGGAGAAGGGATTCTTGTCAGTTCCTTCGAGGGCCGGATTGTAGCGATACAGATGCCAGTAACCGCATTCGACGGCCAGTTTCTCTTCTTTCTGGCTCAGGCCCATCCCCGCTTTCAGACCGTGGTTGATACAAGGGGCGTAAGCGATGATGAGGGACGGTCCGTCATAGGCCTCAGCCTCTTTGAGGACATTGAGGAACTGGGCGGGAGAGGCTCCCATCGCGACCTGGGCCACATAGACGTAGCCGTAGCTCATCGCCATCATACCGAGGTCTTTCTTGCGGATTTTCTTGCCGGAAGCGGCGAACTTGGCGATGGCGCCGGCCGGGGTGGACTTGGAGGACTGGCCGCCGGTGTTGGAATACACTTCGGTGTCAAGCACGAGGACATTGACATTCTCGCCGCTGGCCAGCACATGGTCCAGACCGCCGTAACCGATATCGTAGGCCCAGCCGTCACCGCCGAAGATCCACTGGCTGCGGGCGGGCAGGAAGCCCTTGTACTCGAGCAAGGCGTTGCAGATGTCGCAGCCGCACTCTTCCATCTTCGGGACGAGCTCGTCCGCCACCTCGCGGGTAATCTTCGCATCGCCCCGGTTTTCGAGCCACCGGGTGAAGAGGGCTTTGATCTCGCTGGAGCAGCAGTCACAGGAGAGCCCTTTCTCCATCAGGTTCGCCACGGTCTGGCGGGCCCGGTCGGAGCCGAGTTTCATACCCAGGCCAAACTCGGCGTTGTCCTCGAAGAGGGAGTTCTGCCAGGCGGGGCCGTGTCCTTCCGCGTTGGTGCAGTAGGGAGAGGCCGGGAAGGAAGCGCCGTAGATGGAGGAGCAGCCGGTCGCGTTGGCAATCATCATGTGGTCGCCGAAGAGTTGGGTGATAGCCTTGACATAAGGCGTCTCGCCGCAGCCCGCGCAGGCGCCGCTGAATTCGAAGAGCGGCTGGGCGAACTGGCTGTTCTTGACATTGGCGGTCTTGGAAACGACATTCTCCTTGTAGCCGACCTTGGTATTGAGGTAGTTGAAATGGGCCTGTTCGACGGTCTCGCTGTCGTAAGGCACCATTTCGAGGGCTTTTTCCTTGGCGGGGCAGACATCCACGCAGTTGCCGCAACCGGTACAGTCGGCGGGAGAGACCTGCATCGTGAAGGTATAGTCCTTGAGCACGGCCTTGCCTTGGGCTTTCTTGATGGAAGCGGGAGCGGCGGCGGCCTCTTCGGCGGTCATCAGGAAAGGACGGATGGCGGCGTGGGGGCAGACGAAGGCGCAGGTGTTGCACTGGATGCAGACATCCGGCTTCCACGAAGGCACCTTGACGGCGACTCCCCTCTTCTCGTAGGCGGAAGTACCGCTGGGGATAGTACCGTCGGCCATTTCGGCAAACGCGCTGACCGGGAGTTTGTCACCCTGCTGGGCGTTGACGACATCGGCGATGTTCTTGACGAAGGCGGGAGCCATCCGGCCGGCGTTGGGATTCTCGAACCTGGCGTTGATGGAAGCCCAGTCGGCGGGAATTTCCACTTTCCGGTACTCGCCGCCACGGTCCACGGCCGCATAGTTCATCTTGACGACATTCTCGCCCTTCTTGCCGTAACTCTTGTCGATGGCTTTCTTCATATAGGTCACGGCCTCCTCGTAAGGAATGATGCCGGTGATCTTGAAGAAGGCGCTCTGGAGGATGGTGTTGGTCCTTCCGCCCAGACCGATTTCAGCGGCAATCTTGGTGGCGTTGATGATGTAGAGGGTGATATGTTTCTTGCCGATGATGGCCTTCACATGGTCCGGGATGCGCTCGAGGGTCTCCTTCTCGTCCCAGAGGCTGTTGAGCAGCAGGGTGCCGTTCTCCTTGATGCCTTCGAGTACATTATATTTATTAAGGTAGGAAGGCACATGGCAGGCCACGAAGTCGGGGGTGCTGACCAGGTAGGGCGCCTTGATGGGACTGTCGCCGAAACGCAGGTGCGAGCAGGTGTAGCCGCCGGACTTCTTGGAGTCGTAGTCAAAATAGCCCTGGGCATATTTGCTGGTGTGGTCGCCGATGATCTTGATGGTGTTCTTGTTGGCACCCACGGTACCGTCGGAGCCCAGACCGAAGAATTTGCACTCGGTGGTGCCGGGTTTCACGATGGAGATCTCCTCTTTCATCGGGAGACTCTTGAAGGTCACGTCGTCCACGATACCGATGGTGAAATCGTTCTTGGGCTCGGCCATTTCAAGATTCTCATAGACCGCGACGATCTGAGCGGGAGAAGTATCCTTGGAAGAGAGGCCGTAGCGACCGCCGACGATGAGCGGAGCGTTCTTCACGCCCTGGAAGACGGCTTTGACATCCACGAAAAGCGGCTCGCCCACGGCGCCCGGCTCTTTGGTCCGGTCGAGCACGGCGATGCGCTTGACGCTCTTCGGGAGGGCTTTGAGGAAATATTTGGCGGAGAAAGGACGGTACAGGCGGACGATAAGCACGCCGACCTTCTTGCCTTTGGCCTCGAGATAATCGATGGTCTCCTTGATGGTCTCGGTCACGGACCCCATCGCGATGATGACATTCTCGGCGGCCGGGTCGCCATAATAGTCGAAGGGACGGTAGTCGCGGCCGGTCAGTTCGCTGATTTCACCCATATAGCGGGCGACGATGTCAGGCACCGCGTCATAGTAGCGGTTGCCGGCCTCGCGGGCCTGGAAATAGACGTCGCCGTTCTGCGCGGTACCACGGGTGACGGGAGCGTCGGGAGTCAGGGCTTTCTTGCGGAAAGCAGCCAGCGATTTCTCGCTGATCATCGCCTTGAGCGCATCTTCGTCGAGGAGTTCGATCTTCTGGATTTCATGGGAGGTGCGGAATCCGTCGAAGAAGTGCAGGAAAGGTACGCTGGACTTGATGGCGGACAGGTGCGCGACGGCGGCCATGTCCTCGGCCTCCTGCACGGAAGCGGAAGCGAGCATCGCGAAGCCGGTCTGGCGGCAGGCCATCACATCCTGGTGGTCGCCGAAGATGGAAAGAGCCTCCGCCGCCAGGGCCCGTGCTGAGACATGGAACACCGTGGGAAGAAGTTCGCCGGCAATCTTGTACATGTTGGGAATCATCAGAAGGAGTCCCTGGGAGGCAGTAAAGGTGGTGGTCAGCGCCCCGGCCTGCAAGGATCCGTGGACCGCACCGCTCGCGCCTCCTTCGCTCTGCATCTCCGTTACTTTTACGACCTCGCCGAAGAGGTTTTTCTTACCCTGCGAAGCCCACTCGTCCACATACTCCGCCATCGTCGAAGACGGGGTGATCGGATAGATGGCGGCATGCTCGCTGAACAGGTAAGCGATGTGGGCAGCCGCCCAGTTACCGTCACAGGTGGTAAATCTTTTTTCTTTAGCCATATCTGAATAATTGTTATAGTATATACCGCCCCGCCGGAATGACCGCAGGACTCCTTTTTGGAAAAACCACACAAATATAAGTATTTTCTCCGGAAAGAGAATCGTAAAAATGATATTTTTGCTTTATCCTAAATAATCGGTATCTTTGCATCTTGCAAAAAGAACAGCGAATGTCGATATTTAAAGGAAAAACATTGCTCATTACCGGCGGGACGGGCAGTTTCGGAAATGCCGTGCTGGACCGTTTCCTTCCGACGGACATCAGGGAAATCCGCATCTTTTCGCGCGATGAGAAGAAGCAGGACGACATGCGTCACCACTATCAAGTCACCCGGCCCCATCTGGCCGGCAAAATCAAATTCTATATCGGCGATGTCCGCTCCCTCGACAGTGTCCGGGGCGTGATGGGCGGCGTGGATATGATCTTTCATGCTGCGGCGCTCAAGCAAGTGCCCAGTTGCGAGTTTTTTCCCATGGAGGCCGTCCGGACCAACATCATCGGCACGGACAATGTGCTGACGGCGGCCATTGAAGCCGGCGTGGAGGCGGTCATCTGCCTGTCCACCGACAAAGCCGCCTACCCCATCAACGCGATGGGCATCTCCAAGGCCATGGAAGAAAAAGTGGCGGTCGCCAAATCCCGGCAGTCCGGCCGGACGCGCATCTGCTGCACCCGTTATGGCAATGTGATGTGTTCCCGAGGCTCGGTCATCCCCCTGTGGATCGAGCAGATACGCAGCGGCGCTCCCGTCACGGTCACGGATCCGTCGATGACCCGCTTCATCATGAGCCTGGAGGAAGCCATCGACCTGGTCGTCTTTGCGTTCGAGAACGGCAGGAACGGCGACATTTTCGTCCAGAAAGCCCCCGCCAGCACCATCCGGGAACAAGCGGAAGCCGTCTGCCGGATTTTCGGCGCCGATCCCTCACGCATCAAGGTCATCGGCATCCGTCATGGAGAAAAGACCTATGAGACTTTACTGACCAACGAAGAATGTGCCCGGGCGGAAGACATGGGAAATTTCTACCGCGTCCCTTCCGACAACCGCAGCCTCAATTACGACCAGTATTTTACCGAAGGGAACCGGCGCCGCAACACCCTGACGGAATTTAACTCGAAGAATACGCGCCAACTCTCGCTGGAAGAGACGGTCGAAAAAATCGCCTCGCTCAAATACATCCGGGAAGAACTCGCCAAGCAATGAAAATCCTTGTCACCGGAGCCGCAGGATTTGTCGGCAAGAATCTGTGCGCCGCCCTCCGCAATGTCCGGGACGGCAAGGACCGCACGCGGCATGTGGCCGTCGGGGATATTTTCGAATACGACCTCGGGTCGTCGGCCGAAGAATTGGAGCGTTACTGCCGGGAGGCGGATTTCGTCTTCAACCTGGCCGGGGTCAACCGTCCGGAGAATCCGGCGGAGTTTGTCGCCGGCAACTTCGGCTTCGCATCTACCCTGCTGGACACCCTCGAGCGATGCGGCAACCGCGCCCCCGTGATGCTGTCGAGTTCGCAGCAAGCCTCGCTCTGCGGGCGTTTCGGTGATTCAGAATACGGCCGGAGCAAGAAAGCCGGGGAAGACGCCTTCCTCGAATACGGCCGGCGGACGGGCGCACCCGTGCTGATCTATCGTTTCCCCAATCTTTTCGGGAAATGGGGACGCCCCCACTACAACAGCGCCGTCGCCACTTTCTGCCACGACCTCGCCCGCGACCTGCCCATCCGGGTCAACGACCCGCTCGTCGAGATGGAACTCCTGTACATCGACGACCTCATCGACGAGATGTTCCTGGCCCTCGAAGGAGCCCCCCATCGCTGCGAATTTGACGGGCTGGAGGTCGTGCCCGCCCCGGACGGCCGCTACTGCCACTGCCCCGTCACCCACAAGGCCACCCTCGGGGAAATCGTCTCCATCATCGAGTCCTGCCGGGATTTTTCCGCCACGCACACCCTCCCCGCCCTGCCGGAAGGCTCCCTGCAGAAAAAACTCTTTTCCACCTACC
>CAMNQO010000091.1 GCA_946549475.1 uncultured Bacteroidales bacterium | reverse complement strand
GTTCCTTCTCGTTGTTGGCGGTCTCTTCAAAGAGTGCGGCAATCTGCACATAACCGTCCTTCTTGGCCTTGGAGGCATAGTAGGTGTACTTGTTGCGGGCCATCGACTCACCGGCAAAGGCTTCTTTCAGGTTGGCCTCGGTCCTGGTGCCTTTCAGGGACTTTTGGGGAGCGTTGTTTTCCATATCGGTGTTTGTTTATTTGTTATTTTACAAAGGTAGAAAAAAAATTGCTACATTTGTATTGTAAAAAACAGGCTTGATTAAATCTACACAAAATGGAATTTCATTCGGTCAATAAATTATTTCAAGAAAACTTTGTCCGCCACTGGCACCGTCCCGCCGTCTCCGACCTGCTCGGAGAGACATTCAGTTATGAGGATGTATGCAACCGCATCGCCCGCTATCATCTTTTCTATGAAGCGGCCGGCATCGCACACGGGGACAAAATCGCCCTTTGCGGCCAGAACACCACCGGCTGGGCCATCGCCTTTTTGGCCACGCTTACTTACGGTGCGGTGCCCGTTCCCATCCTCAACGATTTCACACCCGACAACATCCGTCATCTTCTCCATCATTCGGACGCCCGCCTGATGCTGACGGACACCGGTATTTTCAAGGGTCTCGGCGGCCAGGTCCCCGAAAACATCGAAGGGGTCATCAATGTCAAGGGCTTCAAACTTTTCGCGGCGGCGAATCCCGGAATGGCAGCCGCCCTGGAGCAAAGCGAAAATCTCTTCAAAGAGCGTTATCCCTATGGCATCAGGCCGGAAGATGTCTGCTATTACGAAGACAGTGCGGAAGAACTGGCCATCATCAATTACACCTCGGGGACTTCCGGCTTTTCCAAGGGTGTGATGATTCCCTACCGTGCGGTCCTGTCCAATCTCGAATTTGCCCACTTCTTCGCCGAGCCGCAGATTTCGGAGAAAGATTCGGTCGTATCCATGCTTCCGATGGCGCACATGTACGGCATGATGTTCGAGTTTCTTTTTGAAGTCTGTTATGGCGCCCATGTGATTTTCCTGGGCAAGGCACCCAGCCCGAAAATCATCCTCGGTGCATTTGCCCAGACTAAGCCCGACCTCATCGTCACCGTTCCGCTGGTCATCGAGAAGATATACAAGACCAAAATCAAGGAGATTGTCAAAAAAGTCAAGTTCCTCCTGGGCGTTCCCCTGGCCAACAACATCATCCGCGACAAAATCCGCAAGAAACTGGAAGAGAGTTTCGGCGGCCGCTTCGAGGAAGTCATCATGGGCGGCGCCGCCTTCAATCCGGAAGCGGAGAAATTCTTTCACGACATCAAGTTCCGCTACACAGTCGGCTACGGCATGACCGAGTGCGCTCCCATCATCGCCTACGCCCACTACGACAAGGTCAAACTGTACTCCTGCGGACAGGCGGCTCCCAACATGGAGATCCGCATCGTTTCCGACGACCCGGCCCGGGTGCCGGGCGAAGTGCAGGTCCGGGGCGCCAATGTCTTCCTGGGTTACTATAAAAATCCCGAAGCCAGCGCCGAGGCTTTCACAGAAGACGGATGGTTCCGCACCGGTGACATCGGCATCCTCGACAAGGACGGATATCTCTTCCTGCGGGGCCGGTCCAAGTGTATGATTCTCGGGCCCAACGGCCAGAACATCTATCCCGAAGAGATTGAATATGCCATCAACAACTTCCCGCTCATAAGCGACAGTCTTGTCATCGACGACGGAGGAGCGCTGGTCGCCCTGGTTTATCCCGATTACGCCGCCGGCGAGAAAGAAGGACTGGATGCCGCTGCCGTCAAGGAGAAAGTCCAGGCTTTGCTTCCCGAAATCAACCGGGGACTTCCCGTCTATTCCAAAATCAAACGGATGGAATGCCGGGATGAAGATTTCGAGCGGACGCCCAAGAAGAGCATCCGGCGGTATCTGTATCAGAAGAAATAGTCATGAACGACAATTTCCAATTTTCCGGCCAGCAGAAAATGTCAGCACTGCTCAGCAAAGATTTCAGTTTGCTGGGGGTACTGACACGCATGGGCCTGCCTTTCGGATTCGGCGACGCTTCGGTGGAAGAAGTGTGCCGGAAGGGTGGGGTTGACACCAAGGCCTTTCTGTTGATTTGCAGCATCTATGCCCTGGACGGCTATGTCCCTCCCCGGGAACTGATGCAGGAAGTGGATGTCCGGGACATCGTCAAATATCTGCATCGCAGCCACCGCTGGTATCTGGATGAATTTCTGGAAGAACTCGCCGATGCGCTCAAGGAGATGACCGCCCCGTGCAGCGAAAAATATCACCTCATCATCCGGAAGTTTTTGAACGATTACCGCGAAGAACTGGCCAAACATTTCGCCTACGAAGAGGAGACCGTCTTCCCTTATGTGGATCAGGTTTTGGCAGGAAAGGAGGGAAAAGATTTTACCATCCTGCAATACGAGAAAAACCACAGCAATATCCAGGAAAAACTTGAGGACCTCAAAAGCCTGGTATTGAAATATATGCCTGATATTTGCGAGAGCCGCGCCATCTATCGTGCCCTCACATATATCTATGCGCTGGAATACGATCTGGCCCGTCACACCGTCATCGAAGACGACATCCTGATTCCCCTTGTAAGCCGTTTGGAACATCATGAGTAAGCAGGTATTACTGGTCGTCCCGTCAGCCATCGTAGCCCGGGGCCTGGAACAGGTGCTTTCAGGGACGGGTGAATTTGAGGTGGCATGCATCCTGGGACACTTGTCCGGCAACAGCCCCGCCCAACTCAAGGATATGGTTTTCGATGTAATCATCATCGATCCGTCCATCTTTGAATACGCTTCCCGGTCCAACGGAAAGTCCGTCACTGCATCATTCAGCGATGCGCCCGTCGTCGCCATGGAATGTACCCCTCTGGATGACAACATCCGCAAACAGTATGACGGCGTCCTTTCCCTGACCGACCCGCCCGCCGGCATCATCGAGAAACTGCGGGAGGCGATTGCTTCCCGCAGCGAGACGCAGAAGAACGAAGGGGAGGAGTTGTCCGCCCGGGAAAAAGAAATCCTCGTCTGCGTAGCCCAAGGCTTGCTCAACAAGGAGATTGCCGACCGGCTCTGTCTGTCCATCCACACGGTCATCACCCACCGCAAAAACATCACCCGCAAGACCGGTATCAAGACCGTCGCGGGCCTGACGGTCTATGCGCTCATGAACGGCCTGATGGAAATGTAGTATTATATTTGTCCTGTAACGATGAAGTCCCGCAAATCTACCGCCAAGGCTTTGGCAGAAATGATGGACGCACTCGGTGATGCGGTCTTTCCCGACTATGCCGATCAAGATCCCGCGCTGGCTCCCCACCGCGTACACCGCGCCCTGACCACGCTTTCGGACACGGTCGTCGCCGATGCTTTCGTTGCCACCATCCCCGAACTCAAACGCCTGCTCCAGACGGATGTAGCCGCCATCGAAGCCAATGACCCTGCCGCATCCGATCAGAAGGAGGTCATCTTCTGCTACCCGGCCATCAAAGCCCTCCTTTACTACCGTACAGCCCACACGCTCCTGGGACTCAAAGTACCCGTGCTGCCCCGTATGCTCACCGAATACGCCCATTCCGTCACGGGCATCGACATCCATCCGGGAGCCACCATCGGAGAATATTTCGCCATCGACCACGGTACCGGAACGGTCATTGGCGAGACGGCCGTCATCGGCAACCATGTCACGCTCTACCAGGGGGTAACACTGGGTGCAAAGAATTTCAGTTATGATGAAAACGGGCGGCCGAGGGACATCCCCCGCCACCCGATTCTCGAAGACCATGTAACGGTCTATTCCAATGCTTCTTTATTGGGCCGCATCACCATCGGAACAGGCTCGGTGATTGGCGGCAACGTATGGCTCACCCATTCCGTGCCGCCCCATTCCAGAATTTTGCAAAGCCACTACCGCGAATCTTTCTTCAAAGACGGCGAAGGGATTTAGAAGCCGTCGGGAAGGGCTTCTTAGATTTCCCAGGCGCCTCCCTTCGCAAAGACAGGCTCCACAATGGCATCATAGAATCCGCCGCGTTTGGCCAGGTCCAGCAGGTTGTAGCGGGCACGCATCAACTGCACGACGGGAAACATCGCATACAGTTTTTCACGGGTGACACCGATCATCGCAGGGTCATAAGGAGCACCGACCTTCTTGAAAGCCTCCTGCATGCGGGCGAAAGACCATACCTGCCCTTGCAGTTTTTCTTTCAAGGCCGGCCATTCCGCTTTCAGTTTTTCGAGTTGGCGACGGACTTCCTGTGCATCGTCGTATTTTTGGGAAATGCAGGTGTAACCCAACCGGGGAGCCGGAAAATCCTTGAAAATGTCCAAAGCCCGCTGCTGCTCCTGCTCGAGCGTGGGCCAGGCTTTGACACAGGCATCCACGTCGATTTTCGTCAGGTCATGTTTGAACAATTCGTCGAATACCGCACACATCGTCATCGTACCGACGGCCACCTGGAAACCGTGGGACTGGAGATTGCCCTTATAGCGGTGCTCCGTCATATCCAGGATATGGCTGAACAGGTGGTCGCAGCAGGAAGCGGGACGGGAAGAACGGGCGGCCTGCATCGCAATGCCGCTGAGCGTCAGCCCCTCGAAGATGTCGGCAATAGCATCGGGCTCGCCGGCGGCCACGGCTTCCGGCCGGGAAAGGAAATCATCCAGATAGTCCTGCAGGACATGCCAGGCCTCGGGCTGGATGGCTTCGCTGCCGACAAAATCCGCAATCATCCATTCGGCACCGGCCGGCACCTTGGCTGCCAGATCGGCATAGCCGGCCGCCGTCATCTCCTTCGGTGCGGCGGCGATGATGTCGGTATCTGCAATGATGGCCAGCGGAGCCGGACAGGAGAAAGTCTGCTTGGAATGCTGGTAACTGATGGAGGCACCGAACGAGGAATAACCGTCCACGGAAGCCGCCGTAGGCAAAGTCAGATACGACTGCCCATGATGGTGCGAACACAGTTTGCACAAGTCGTTGATGACACCCGAGCCGACCGAAACAAGAATGTAAAAATCCTCCGAAGCGGGAACAAATGCCTTTTGGGCGTCGGCTTCCACATGGTGGTCATCTTCTTCGATGCACTTGGCTGCGGCGAGGTCGCCTTCGACCAGTTTGTCCACCATCTCGACATATTTCCACTCGGCATGGAACACTTCTTTTTCAATGATGTATTTTTCCGTGCCGACACCCGCCTGCGTGAGCAGGGCAAACACCTTTTCTCCCAACACGGGCCAGGTATGGATGTCGGCGACAATCATCGCCTTCCGTCCGGGAAAACATTTTTTGAACACATCGGGGGTCATCGAGGCACAACCCCTTCCCATCTCGAATACGCGGGTGTCCGTCGAAATGGACAGCGCATAAGCGATACGCTCCTGGAAAGTCTTTTTCATCTTTCTACTTCCTTCTGAATTTGATTCGGGATTACAAACGGGCCATCCTTTTCTCGCTGGGGATCAGCAAAGCGCAAAGGCCCACTCCGATGAGCGATCCGATGGCGACCGAAAGCATGGCCATATCCCAGGAACTGCCGGTGGCGATGCCGCCCACGACAATCTTCGAGCAGACGGCATCTCCCAGCAGGTAGCCGAACAGCCCCACAAAGCCGGCCGCCGTACCCGCCGCATTCTTGGGAACCAGGTTGAGCGCCTGGACACCCGTCAAGGCGACCGGTCCGTAAATAAAGAATCCGATCATGCACAAGGCCACATAGACCAGTACCTTCTTGGTGGAAAAATCGACCGGAATGATGTCCGCGCCGACCATCCAGTAGAGCAACACGCCGACGGCACAAAGGAGCATGCAGATGACATTCATCGGAGCGCAGCGTCCCTTGAAAATCTTGGAGGTCGCCCAGCCGCACGCGATGGTACCCACGGCACCTACGATATTGTGCACGGAGAAGGCCACCTTGCTCTCTGCGGCCGTCATGATGCCTTTTTCCTGCAGATAAGTAGGAGCCCAGTCGCCGATGCCGTAACGGACCATATACACGGCCACATTGCTGATGGCCACGACCCAGAGCAACTTGTTCTTGAGCACATGGTCCACGAACAGGACCTTGAAAGGAAGTTTTTCGCCTGCAGCGCCCTTGGACTTGACACCGCTGTGGTCATTCCGCCAGTCTCCCACCGCAGGCAAGCCGCAAGACTCGGGCGTATCGCGGATGGCCCACCAGCAGAACAACGCGATGAGCATCGCGACAAGGGCAGGGAATACGAAGTTTCCCCTCCAGGTCTGGGCCACGCCGAGATCGGCCGCCAGGGCAACACCGGCAATGGCCAGGAAACCCAATGAGAAACTGCCGATGGTATGGGAGACATTCCACACGCTCATCTTGAAACTCCGCTCGTTCTGGCTGAACCAGTGCGCCATGATGCGGCCGCAGGGAGGCCATCCGAATCCGCTCAGCCAGCCTACAATCAGCATCAGCACAAAAATGACGGCTGTATTCACCACCGTATTCGGGCCGAAAGGAATAAGTCCCACCGCCAGCATCACCAGCGCGGACAAGACCAGGCCCACACAGAGAAATTTACGGGCGTCGGAACGGTCAGAGACACTGCCCATCACGAACTTGCTGAAAGCATAGGCGATGGAGACGGCAGACATCGCAAGTCCCACCTTGCCGGCATCCAGGATGCCATCCTTGATCATGTCGGGCGCAGCCAGGGAAAGATTTTTACGGACCAGATAGTAGGCGGCATAACCCAGGAATGCTCCCAGGAACACCTTCCATCGCATCACTTTATATTCCCTGTCAACTTTTTCAGCCGGAATTTGCGCCTTCGGCTTGGGCGGATCCATGAAACGTGCCATCTGCTATAAATTTAGAATTGAGGTGTAAAGATAATGAAAATTTGACAAAAAAACACCCCGGCAGGCAATCGTGTCTGTCGGGGTGTTCGGGGAATGCGGCAG
>CAMNQO010000090.1 GCA_946549475.1 uncultured Bacteroidales bacterium | reverse complement strand
TGGTCTGCACCAGGCGATCGAGGCAAAGGAGCGCGTACTGGTTCGCTCTGAGTCCAAGACCCTGGCGACGATCACCCTGCAGAACTATTTCCGTATGTATCACAAACTGGCCGGTATGACCGGTACGGCGGAGACCGAGGCGGGTGAGTTCTGGAGCATCTACAAACTCGATGTCGTGGTCATACCGACCAACAAGCCCATCGCCCGCATTGACCAGACCGACCTCATTTACAAGACCGAGGCCGCCAAGTTCAATGCCGTGGTGGCCCATATCGCCGAACTGATGAAGCAGGGACGCCCGGTCCTGGTGGGTACGACCGATGTGGAGACTTCCGAGAAACTCAGCCGCATGCTCCGCTTGCGGGGCATCAACCACCAGGTGCTCAACGCCAAGCAGCATGCCCGCGAGGCGGAGATCGTCGCACACGCCGGACAGAAGGGGATGGTGACGATTGCGACCAACATGGCCGGCCGTGGTACGGATATCAAACTCTCGGACGAAGTGCGGGCCGCGGGCGGTCTGGCCATCATCGGCACGGAACGCCACGACAGCCGCCGGGTGGACCGTCAGTTGCGCGGCCGTGCCGGCCGTCAAGGCGATCCGGGTACTTCCATTTTCTATATTTCCTTGGAAGATAAACTGATGCGCCGATTCGGCTCCGACCGGATCGCCGGACTGGTGGACCGTCTGGGGATGCCTGACAACGAGGCGCTCGAAAGTCCGATGCTCTCCCGCCAGATCGAGAGTTCGCAGAAGAAGGTCGAGGAAATCCATTTCGGTACGCGTAAGCGTCTGCTCGAGTACGACGATGTGATGAACTCCCAACGCGAGGTTATCTATACCAAGCGCCGCAACGCCCTCCGGGGAGACAAGGTGGAAATCGATGTCCTCAATATGATGCAGGACATGGCCCAGATTATCGTGGAAAATACGGAAGGGTATGACTATGCGTCCTTTGTCGAATATGTGATGGCCACCCTGTCCGTGGATGTGGATTTCGATGAAGATTTCTACAACAGGGCCCGCAAGGACGACATTGCCGCCCGTCTCCTGGATCGCATCCAGGATATCTACCGGCGCCGTATGGAGGCGATGGCCGAGAAAGCCTGGCCTTTTATCAAAGAAGTGTATGAGACGCAGGGTGCGCTCTATGTGAACATCGCCCTGCCCATCACCGACGGCCGCCGCGTCCATCCGCTTACGCTGCCTTTCAATCTCAAGAAATGTTATGAGACGCAGGGCAGGGAGATCGGCCGCACCCTGGCCAAATATGTCACTTTGATCCAGATCGACAATCTCTGGAAGGACCACCTGCAGGCGATGGACGACCTCAGACAGTCCGTGCAGAACGCCTCTTACGAGCAGAAAGACCCGCTGTTGATGTACAAGTTGGAGAGTTTCAACTTGTTTACGGAACTGCTGGAAAATCTGGACAAGAACATTCTCTCCTTCCTCCTGCTTGCGCAGATTCCGCTGCGTGACGCTTCCCAGGCCCGTGAGGCCGCTCCCGTCCGCCGTCCTGACCCCGGCCGTTTCCAGACCAGCCGCAGCGACCAGGTGACCAACGGTCCCCGGGAACGCAGCAAGATGCCCTTGCGCGTGGAGAAGACCGTGGGCAGAAATGACCCTTGTCCCTGCGGTTCCGGCAAGAAGTACAAAAATTGCCACGGCAGAGAAAATTAAGAATATGTTTTTCAAGAAAAATACTATGAGTAAGACAGAACAGACGCTCAATGTCAATACGGTCAGCCGCATTTCGCAGGGGACCGTATTCAAAGGGACGATGAGTTCTCCTTCCGATATCCGTTTGGACGGCACTTATGAGGGGGATATCGTGTCCGAAGGGAAGGTGGTCATCGGAGAGGATGCCGTCTTCAAAGGCAATATCACCTGTGTGGACCTGGATTTCTGGGGCCAGGTGGAAGGTGAGTTCGTGGTCAGGGGGACGCTTTCCCTCCATAGCGGCTGCCAGGTGAAAGGGAAAATCCGTACCCGGAAATTGTTTGTGGAACTGGGCTCCGGATTCAACGGCAACTGTACGATGATTGGTGAGGAGGATTCCGCCGACGAATCCGTTCCGACCGAGGAATAGCTGATACTGACACTTTGTCAGCCGAAGGGCCGGTGGCAATATATTTGTCATCCGGTTTTTCATAAATAACAGTCAAACTATGTCAAAGAATAAAAAAGAGAAAGAAGAAATCCTGAAAGAGAGCGCTCCGTGCGGAGAGGCCGGTCAGGAGTGCGGGTGCGAGAATCCCGGACAGGAGGGCGCGCAGTCCCCAAGTGAATGTGAGGCGCTCCGTCAGGAAGTGGAGACGCTCAAGGCGCAGGTGGAGACCGACAAGGATGATTATCTCCGTCTGCGGGCCGATTTTGAAAATTTCCGCCGTCACTCGTCGGAGGACAGGCTCAAACTCATTTCGACCGCATCGGCCGACCTGATCAAGGGGATGCTGCCCGTGCTGGACGATTGTGAACGGGCGATGAAAATGATTGCCGAGACCCGGGGGGAGGACGATTCCGCCCTCGAAGGGGTGAAACTGATATATACCAAGCTTTTCGAATATCTGAAGTCCCGCGGCCTGGCTTTGATCGAGGCCAAAGGACAGCCTTTCGATACCGACAAGCATGAGGCGGTCGCACAGTTTCCTGTGCAGGACGAGGCCGAAAAAGGCAAGGTCTTCGATGTGGCCCAGAACGGATACACCCTCCATGGCGAGATCATCCGCTATGCGAAGGTGGTCGTAGGAATTTGACAAAATGGCACAGAAAAGAGATTACTATGAAGTCCTGGGCGTAAGCAAAAGCGCCTCAGAACAAGAAATCAAGAGCGCCTATCGGAAAATGGCCATCAAATACCATCCCGATAAGCACCTCAATGATACGGAAGAGCAGAAGAAGGAAGCCGAAGAGAAGTTCAAAGAGGCTTCCGAGGCTTATTCCGTGCTTTCCGATCCCGAGAAGAAGTCCCGTTACGACCAGTTCGGCTTTGCCGGCGTGGATGGCGGGGCCGGCGGCGCCGGCGGATTCACCGGAGCCGGCTGGGAAAATGTCAACGACATCCTGCGTGACCTTTTCGGCGGCGGTTTCGGCGGTTTCGGTGGTTTTGATTTCGGCGGTTTCGGCGGATTCGGCGGCGATGATGGGGCGCGCGGCGGCCGTCGGGTGTACCGGGGACGGGATATCCGTACACGGGTCAAACTGACTCTGGCGGAAATCAATGCCGGGTGCGACAAAGAGATTTCTCTGGAGCGCAACGTCCCTTGTCCCGATTGCGGCGGCAAGGGAGCGGTCAAGGATTCGGATATCAAAGAATGTCCTTCCTGCCACGGCAGCGGACAGATCAAGCGGGTGGTCTCGGGTTTGTTCGGTATGCGTACCGTGCAGTACTCCACTTGCCAGCAATGTGGCGGAGAGGGGAAGATCATTTCCAATCCTTGCAAGAGTTGCAACGGAACGGGGCTTGTGCGCAAGCGTCAGACCGTCAAGGTCCATATCCCGGCGGGTGTACAGGACGGTATGCAGATTACCGTCCGGGGGGAAGGCCACGGAGCCAGGAACGGAGGAGTCAACGGCGATTTGCTGCTGGTCATCGAGGAAATTCCTTCCCGCGAGTACAAGCGCAACGGTGCCGATTTGCTCTATACCCAGATTCTGACCATCAGTCAGGCTTGCCTGGGTTGTGAAGTGCAGATTCCTTGTGTGGATGGTACTACGCATCGGGCCAAGGTGGATGCCGGCACCCAGTCCGGAACGATGACCAAGTTGCGCGGCAAGGGGCTTCCCCGTATCGACGCCTATGGCCGCAACAACGGCAACGGTGACCTCTATGTGCGCTATATCGTGTACATACCCAAGAAGGTTTCCCGTGAGGAAAAGGAACTTTTGCAGAAACTTGATCAGAGCGAAAACTTTCAGCCGGTAGAGAAGAACAATGACGACCGTTCCTTTTTTGACCGTTTGAAACATATTTTTGATTGACAGAAACAGATCCGGGTGTTTATCAAAGTCATCAAAGCAACAGGCAAAGCGCTGGCCGGCATCTTTTTGCTGGCCATCTTGCTGCTGGTCGCCTCGGGCGTGAGTCCCATCTATGATTTCCGCCCGCCGCGCCCGTTCAGCGGTCCCGACATTTTCAATCCCTACCGGGGCTTGACCGTCGCTGCCGCTCCGGACTCGGCTTCGGCTTCCGGTTCCGTTGCGGCGTCGGCTTCCGCTTCGGTTTCGGCTTGCGTGCCGGCCTGGAAGCGTGCCGTCTTTCATACCCACACCCGTGTGAAAGGCCCCTGGCCCGTCAATGAATGTCCCTATTGGCCGGAGCATGTGGACAGCGTCTATCGCACGCTGGGCTACGATATCGTTACCTTTTCCAACCACAACGAACTGACCGTGCATCCGTACGACACGGCCCTGCAAGTGAATGTGTATGAACACGGGTATAATCTGTTCAAGTACCACAAGTGCGTCTTCGGTGCCCCGACCGTGATTCATTTTGACAACCTTCTGCCCGTGCTGGCTTCCCAGAAACAGTTCCTGTTGGATTATCTGGGCCGGACTTCGGATTTGATCCAGATGAACCATCCTTTCCGGACCGTCGGTACTTCGCCCGACCACATGCGCAAGTTGTCCGGCTATGAAATCATGGAACTGGACAGCGGCGTGAGTACCGAAAACGAGTATTGGGACTGGGCTTTGAGTGCGGGGCACTACAGTTTCGCCCTGGCCAACGACGACCTGCATTACCCTGACCGGACGGATCTTACCGGCGTGCGCTGTAATTTTCTGGATTGCCCCTCGGGCCGCTATGAAGATATCAGGAAGACCTTGCTGGAGGGCGGCTATTATTCGATGCGCGTGCCCGACTACGGTGGCGGCGACTGGGCGGAGAAGCAGGAGCGCAACCGTCATTTGCCTTTTATTACGGGCATCGGTCTGCGTGACAGTACGGTGTTCATGACCCTTTCCGTTCCCGCAGACAGTATCCGGGCCATCGGTCAGGACCATTCCTGCCTGGCTTTGGCGGTGGCGACGGATTCCCTTTCTTATACTTTGCCTTCGGATGAGCCTTATGTCCGCCTGTGCGCCTGGTTTCCGGACGGAGAGGTGATTTATACCAATCCTTTTGCCCGTTACGACGCCTCGGTGAGCGATTCTCCCTTCGACAAGGCTCCGCAGAAGGTCAATGTGCTGCTGACGATACTCTACAACCTGGCCGTGCTGCTGTTTTCGGCCGGTTTGGTATATTTGTTGGTTAAACTCATCCGTCAATGAAACTGCCTTTCCTTCAGAAAACGCTTGCTCCCGCAAAGGCCCGCCTTGCGGCTTACAGCGCGGCTTTGAGCCTCTATACGCTGCTGGCGTTCCATCTGCCTTTTTTTCGCCATGTGCTTAAACAGATTGAGAGCGGATGGAGCGGCGTGGTGATTGTCGTCAGCCTCGTACTCCTGTTGCTGGTGCTCAATTTCTTTTTCTATTACCTGATTACCTGGCTGGGGCGTTTTGTGGGGAAATGCGTGGTGAGCCTCACGCTGGTCGGGGATGCCATCATGCTCTATTTCGTCAACAATTACGATGTGCTGGTGACGGATGAGATGATGGGCAATGTCTTCCGGACACAGTACAGCGAGGCTTCGGGCTTCTTTTCCTTCTCTTTTGTCCTCTATGTGCTGTTTCTTGGGGTGCTGCCTTCGGTCTATGTCTTTGCCCGCAAGGTGGATTATGGTTCATGGAAGCGTCTGCTCTCCCATGTCGGTGGCTCGCTGGCGGCGGTGCTGCTCATCGCTTTCGGCAATATGCCTTCCTGGCCCTGGATTGACAAGAATGCGACGGAGTTGGGCAGTATGCTGATGCCCTGGTCCTATGTGGTCAACACCTTCCGGTATTTCGACGGGGAAAGGAAGAAAAATGTGCAGGAAATCCGTTTGCCGGACGCGACCTTTGAGGATGACGGAGCGGGGGCCGGTGCTGTGAATGACGGCCCCGAGGTGCTGGTGCTGATGATAGGGGAGTCGGCCCGCCGCGACCATTTTTCCTATTACGGCTATCCCCGGGCGACCAATCCTTATACCGCCGGAGACGGCCTGGCGGCTCTGATGGCCGAGTCGTACACCACCTATACGGCGGGCAGTCTCAAGGCCATTCTGGAGTACAAGCCGGTGAATGAACTCTATGAGATTCTGCCCAACTATCTGTATCGTCACGGAGTGGATGTCTCCTGGCGGACAAGCAACTGGGGAGAGCCGCCGGTGCATATCGGGAAGTATGAGAAAGCCGGGGACTTGAAGGCGCGTTTTCCGGAGGAAGATGAGCGCTATGACGGGATTTTGCTGGCCGGACTCAAGGAGGATATTCTGGCGAGCGAAGCCTCCAGAATCTTTGTCGTGCTGCATACCAACACCTCCCACGGACCGGCCTACAATACCAAATATCCGCCGGAGTTCGAGCATTTCACGCCGGTCTGCAATACGGTGGAAATGGCCAAGGCCGACCGTGAGGCCTTGCTCAACGCCTATGACAACAGCATCGTCTATACCGACTGGCTGATCCACCAGGTCATTGCCACCTTGCGGGAGATTCCTTCCCGCCGTTCGGCCTTGATCTACCTCTCCGACCACGGCGAATCCCTCGGCGAGAACAACCTCTACATGCACGGCGTACCCATCTCCATTGCTCCCAAAGAGCAGATTGAGATTCCTTTCCTTGTCTGGATTTCATCCTGGGATGCTGCACAAGCCGCGTCCTTTGATGCAAACCCCGCCCTCCGGATCAAACCCGGACTGGAAGAGCGCATCGTCGGCCAGCATCATGTCTTCCACTCCGTCATGCGCTTTTTCGGCATGACCTCGCCCATCTACAATCCGGAACTGGATATTTTTGAATAGGGCGCAGAAAAGCGGTGCGGGCGCAGCGGGATAAACGTTGCGGGCTACAATTTGATCTCGTGCAGCCGGTCTTGGATGCTTTGCAGGCTTTTCATCAGTTCGGAGAAAGAAGGGGAGTCGCCGTAGA
>CAMNQO010000089.1 GCA_946549475.1 uncultured Bacteroidales bacterium | reverse complement strand
TCGAGACTCTTGACGAACAGGGGCTTCGCCTGGTCGGCTGCAACGCGGGCAAGGTGCCTGTCTTTCCGGAAAAGTTCTTCCAATTTCTTTTCTATCAGGCTCTTCTGGCTGGCATTGAAAGTCACGATTCCGATGCTCTTGAGACGCTCCTGCGGGTCGCGGAGCCGCCGTTTTACCTCGTCGGCGATGGCGTCGGCCTCGGCTTCGTTCGTTCGCGAACGGCCGCGGTCGTAAGTCCCTTCTATGGCGTGGAAACGGACCCGGGTGGCCAGGTCGTCGTTCGACGGGAAGGTCAGCAGCCCGTTGTCATAGTAGTTCGCGTTGCTGAAGGCGATGAGGCTCTCGTGGCGGCTGCGGTAGTGCCATCTCAGGTGGACCGAAGGGAAAGAGAGGGCGATGCATTCGTCCAGTATGCTCTCCATATCCTCTTTCTCGGCGTTCTCCTCGTCGAAGGAATCTTTCTCGAAGAATGTGGTCGGCGGCAACTGCTTGGGGTCGCCTACCACAATGAGCGACTTGCCCCGTGCGATGGAAGCGACGGCTTCGCTGGTGGGGAGTTGGGAGGCCTCGTCGAAAACGACGAGGTCAAACTGTCCGCCCTCCGGCAGAAGGTACTGCGACACGGACAGCGGGCTCATCAGCATACAGGGGCACAGGCGCGGCAGCAGGTGCGGGATCCGGCTGAAGAGGGTGCGGAGCGACACGCCGCGCGAGTTGTTTCGGATTGCCTTTTTGAGGAGCGTCATTTCGGGGCCGTGCGTCAGGCTGTCGTCCGGCCCGGGAAGGCGCGACGAGACCCGCGCCACGAGCTCCTGCCGAGTCGTCTTGCGGAACGCGGCGTCGTCGTCGCGGAACTTCTCGATGAACGACTCGAAGAGCTCGCCGCAGAAGATGCCGAGCCCCTTCTCGGAGGCGAGAATATGCGTTGCGTAGGAGCGGTAGAAACTTTTGTAGAAGAAGTTCTCCAGGGCTTCCGGACGGATGCGGCCGCTCTCGAATTCTTCCGCCACCATACTGAGGCCCAGGCCGCACAGGCGGGCCTGCTGCCGTGCGTAGATGGCGTACATTTTCAGTCCGGAGAGGTTGTCCCTCCAGCGGCCGACTTTTTCGCGGACGGCGCCCAGCGCCTCCCGGGAGAGCTTGACGCCGATGGGCCGGCCGAATTCACGCTCGAGCTTGCGCGCTTCCCACCAGAAACGGAGGCCGGTCTTGCCGAGCGCGGTATTGAATCTCTCTTCCAGCGCGTCGCGCCGCTGCGGGCTGTATTCCACCGCCGGAAGGTCGAACAGGCGGCATTCCGGCGTGATGCCGGTGTGGCGGATGGCGGTCAGGTAGTCGCGGACGGCGGACTGCATCTCCTGAAAGCCGGATGCCTTCAGGTTCGGGATCACGCTGGCGGGGATGCGGCGGGTCGGAATCTCATCCGGCAGCGCCAGGTAGCGCGACACGCAGTCGTACAGGGAAAGTCCGACAGGATAGACGCGGTTGACCGCCTCGGCGTGCGTGTCCAGTGCGCGGCGCTCTTCATCCATCCGCACCGCGTCGGTGGTGAAGGATTCCGGGGCGGCTTCGGGCACCAGGGCGAGAAGGCGGTCCAGTTTCGCCAGGACGGCGGATTTGCGCGCCTTGTTGGAGTGGAGCTCCAGGCAGAACGGATCGAGCCCGATCTCTTCGAGGCGCTTCTGCACGACCTCCAGGGCCGCTTTTTTCTCGGAAACGAAGAGCACGCGCTTGCCCTTGTAGAGGGCGTTGGCAATGATGTTGGTGATGGTCTGGCTCTTTCCCGTGCCGGGAGGGCCGTGCATCACGAAGCTGCGCCCGGCGACGGCGTCGCGGATGGCGCGCAGCTGCGAAGAGTCGGCGCTGATGGGCTGCAGGATGCTTGCCGACGGGCAAAACTGGTCCACGGAGCCCTTGGACGGAACGGTGTCCTGGACCTTGAGCCGCCCTTCCACAAGGCTGGCTACGGCCGGATTGTCGTCGAGCATCTCCCGATGCGTGTGGATGTCGTTCCAGATGATGAATTTGTTGAAAGTAAAGTTGCCGAGGAACATCAGTTCATCGACGTCCCAGCCCTTCTTGTCCATCACGGCGCGCCGGATCGTGTTCATCACTTTCCGCACGTCCACGTGCCCGTCCTTTTCCGGCAGGGTGTCCAGGCCGGAGATGCTCAGGCCCTGTTGCTGGCGCAGCATCTCCAGCAGGGTGAGGTTGGCCGTAATGTCTTCGCCCGTCCATTTGACGGCGCCGGTCGACCTCGTGATTTCCACGGGAATCAGGAGGATGGGGGCGTAGTGGGGCACGCCGTCGTCGCCTTGCCATTTCAGGGCGCCCACGGTAAGATACAACGTGTTGGCGCCGTTTTCTTCCAGATAGTGACGCGCCTCTTTCCGAATCAGGCCCAGGTGGTCTTCGGTCGCGTCTTCATCCCGATAGGAGTGGAGGCGCCTGTCCCGGATTTCCTTGCAGGCGTAGTCGAACATAGGGTCTTCGCGGCCGGTCTCCCGGAAAATGCCGTTCGGCATCAAGTCGCCCTCCCAGCCCGCAGGAATGCCGTAAATATTGAAACCGACGCCGTCTTCCAGCATCCTGATGAATTCTTCCTGGTTGCCGCCGATCAGTTGCAGGACGCCTTTTTTTCCGTGTATGTTGACGAGGTTGTTGCGAAGACTCAGATCCAGCAGCTTGCGCTCCCAGATCGTGTGTTTGTCGACCTTGGCCGGGCCGTCCTGATCAATCGCGTCGGCCTCGTCGAGCCGTTCCGGAACCTCGCCGGTCACGACGGTCGATTCATCGATGACATACCCGTCTTGAGTAAGGATGCGCTGGGGGATGGGGCGGATGCCGAGGTTCCGGGCCGAAGCGACATCCACGAACAGCAGGAAATTGTCGGTGTCCGCGATTTTCCCCGCTGCATCGTCCGTGGCCAATTCGAAAGGAATCCCGTCATTCTTCCGGGAGCCGGTCGTCTCGAGGAAATCGGTCGTTTCGACGAGCAGCACTTCGTTGATGCCGTCGGCTTTGCTCTTCCGCAGCAGGGCCGGATCGTCGTTCACGGGATAGGGGGACGACTTTTCCACGCGCCAGGCGCCGGCAAAGGCGTGCCCGTATTGGATGACCAGAACAGGGCGCAAGCCCACTGCCTCCAGGCAGCCGGCATACAGGAGGGTGGAGTCCAGGCAGGTGGCCAGTCTCCCCGACAGGACATCTTCCGGCAGGCGGATCCGCTGCCCCTGTTCGGCGAAGGAGGCGGGCGGGTTGATATAGGAGATGTTTTCCTCGCGAAGGGCTTCGTACAACGCAGCCATCTGCATCTTGGCGCGGTTCGGATCGCCCGACTGGTAGCCGTCCAAAGCTGAGTTGCCGGTCCACTTTCCGAGTATTTCGGCCGCACGCTGCAGAACCGGCCGGATGGCCGGATGATTCGGAAGGACGAACGAAGCCAGCAGTTCCGGTGCGTTGTTCACGCCCTCCCAGAAGTCGTAGGGGAGCAGCCTCACGGGATACTGTTCGCGGGCAATCTCTTCCCCTTCAACCTCGCAGGTCAGCGTCATCGATCCCTCGATGATTTCCGTGAGGTTGGCTAGGAATGTGGCGGAAGGGATGATCTTGATATTATCGAGGATGATCCGTCCCCGGGCCGGCAGTTCGCTCACGACGGTCCGGTACTCCTCGGAGAAAGCCGGATCAAAACGAATGGTGAACCGCAGGTCCTTCAGCGGCACCTTTTCCGTATTTCGTAAGGTAACACTGCGAATCGCCGGAATGCCGTTCTGCATCCGCGCGAAACTGAATGACTGGGCGTAGTCAGCTTTGATGGTCATTATAGACAAAGTTAATGCTTTTGTCTATTTATACGGCCTGGCCTTTCGATTATTTCAAAGATTATTTAGTGTTTTTCAACATTGCTCCCATCCTCTACGTTCAGCAGGACGATGGGAATGTCGACGGCCTGGGCCCGCGTCCGGAGGAGGCGCCAGCCGTCCGGGTCGGGGGCGGGGAGGCCTTCGATGATGACGGCGCGGACGAACTTGCGGTTGACCATGCCCTGGGCCTTGTTGAGGATGACCTGAACTTTTCGCCGCGACGGACGAGCATCAGGGAGAGGGTGAACGATCAGCCGATGCTCTCATAGGCAAAGTCGATCTTGGCGTCCAAGAGCTGGTCGTGCTCGCATCCAAGGAACATCCTGAAACGACCCCTCTCGGCGCCGTCGCGCATAATGGACACCTCCTCGAAGTTCAGGTCGATGGCGATGTACCAAAAACGGGTCATCGTGGCGCTTTCCTCGATGTCCGCGCAGATCGTGTAGTATTCCTTGAACCGCATCTGCCGGAACCAGCTTTCCAGTTCGTCGCGCTTCTTTTTCAGCGCCGCCAGTTTCCTTTTCGATTTCGTGCCGGCGGATGCCAGGCAGTAGTCCAGGTCTGAGATATATTTCTCCATCCGGTAGTCGTAGATTCCGAATGACGAGAACCCCGTGAGCCGGGCTTCCGGAAACAGCGCGGACATAGCCTTGGCGGCTATCGTTTCGCATTTCTCCTCAAGGTTCAGTGCGGGGTCAAGGGAGGACGGGTCATTGTCGTACACGTTCGGCGCCTCGTGGGACTCCGGCCGGTCATAGTATGCCTGCTTCTCCGACTCGGAGAGACCGGCCAGCTCCACCCGGCCGTGGATCTCGTCCGCATTCACGATGCAGATGAAGCCTTTGAGTGGGGAGAGTGTAGAAACCACGTAGGCCCTGCCGTCGCCGATGACGCTCTTGACGCGGCCGAGATATTCATCCGGCGTCGCATCCTCCGGCTTGAGCCCCTGATAATGTCCGAACATCCTTATTACGTGTGCGGCTGGCTGGTTACTGATGAACCGTACAATGTCGTTTTTCTGGTATGTCATATCGTTTCCGTTTTTCCATACATATGGGTATGCGAAATCTTTCAGTGGGATTGCTATGAATCGTGCGTGAAAGATTTTGCTTTCTCGCAAGTACAAATCAAGGAAACGACAAAAGGATCAGCCTATGATAACCACCCTTTTTCAGAATTTCTATTGGCTTGGCGTCTTTGTGGCTGCCATCAGTATCTACAGTGCAATATGGATCTATAAGACCATTCTCACCAACCCATATGAATACAAGAACAATCCTTATATCCTGCTGTTTCTGATCCTGTCCTTCCTGAGCTGGTATGCCCTGGCAATCCTTTTTGGCGGTCTTATCATAGCAGCCGCCGTAGGGCTTGTGATATGGATCATTCAATCCATTCACCATGATTTCTTTGACAACAGTCAGAATATGTAAGGATTACGGGGCACGTTTTGGGGCTATTTCGTGCCCGACTTCCAATCATCTTGGAGTTGTTCTCGAATTATTCTGCGCGATTCTCTCCTGAGGCTTGCTCGCACCAATCCGCTTACGCGCCGATGTCCACCCTTCGGTCGGGAATGGCCGCCGAAACTCGTTGAATCTTGAAGCCAACTTATATCGGCGCTACAATGTGTCGTCACCAGCCGAGAGGGCCAGTTCTTCGGCATCTCGTCCTGTCTGTTGGGATTCCGGACGGGATCATTCATCTTTGACGCGAAGAATGAATGCCCCTTGTAGAGGCTACGTATGTATTTGTTCCTTAATTTGCTTCTGCTCATAGCGTTTATTCTTCTAGCAGCAAAGTCGAAGAGGGCATAGGGAGGGCGTTCTTGCCGGCGGGTGGCGTGATGCCGTGGTTGATGGCCCGCATTGCGGCCCTGACGATGCTCTTCTTGCCGTCGACGAGACGTTTCGTGTTCTCCTGGAATCCATCGAGCACTTTTCGGAGGTTCTCCTCCAGCTCGGCGTTGTAGTGGCAGAAGAGCCCGACACGCTCGACCATATCCTCGGCGGCCTTTACAATCTCTGCGATATTCTCCATCTGCTCCATCTGTACCCAGGCGGTGCGAATCAGACGGAGGAACGGGATGAGGGTCTCCTCGGTCGTGATGAGGATGTTCTGCTTGAAAGCCTCGGCGAAGAAACCCGGGTCCTCCTGTTTGGCGAGCTGGTAGGCACCGTAGTTCGGGATGAACATAATGACATAGTCGAGCGTCTTCCGGCCGACAAGGTATTTCTGATACTCCTTGTCCGCGAGTTCCTTGACGTGGCTCTGGATAGACGCGAGATTACGGCGGGAAGCATCGGCCCGCTGCTCGTCCGTCTCGGCCTCGAAATAGTCTGAGAGGGCACTCAGGGACACCTTGGCATCAATGATGATGTCCGTGTCATCCGGAAAATGGAGGGCAAAGTCCGGACGCATCGTCTTGCCGGTTTCCTCATTCTTGATGCGGTTGCCGTTCTTGTCACGGAGCCAGAACTCGGTGTCATAGTCCTGACCTTCGCGAAGACCCTCTGCCTTGAGGATGTTCTCGAGGATGGTCTCCCCGAAGATGCCCTGCATCTTGTTCTGCCCCTTGAGGGCGCTGGCCAGGGTCTCGGCCTTGCTGCCGATGGTGTCGGTCTGCTCCTTGAGGTGCCGGACCGTCTCGGCGAACTGCGTCCGGATGGAGGTGCCCTCCTCGGTCTGGGACTTCTTCTGCGCCTCGAAGGCCTCCTTCATCTCCCGGATGTTCCGGTCCAGGCCGCCGGTGAGGACTTTCATCGTCTCGGCGGCTTCCTGCTTGAGGGCTTCCTCGCGCGCTTTGAGGGTCTTCTCGTTCTCGAGGGCGAGCGCGGTCCTGGCCGCCTCAATGGCCTTCTCCTGGCCCGTCCTGAGCTCGGCGATGGCCTTCTCGTGGGCGGCCTTGATTTCGGCCAGGGCCTTTTCGTGCTGGGCTCTCTCGCTTTCGCGGAGCGACTCCGCGACCTTGTACTGCGCGTCCTTGCGGATCCAGGCGATGACGAGGGCGGCGATGACGGCCGCCGCGACGGCGGCGATGATGATGCTTGCGTCCATATTCCTTACTGTTTTGCTTCCGGTTCCAGTTACAGATACCGCTCCTTTGCTTAATTCTTGCAAAATTGTTAAATTTGTAGACAATATGCAAAAGACCAGGCTCCTCGGAAAAACACCCGCCGAACTCAAGGACATCGCCCTGGCGGCGGGGCTGCC
>CAMNQO010000088.1 GCA_946549475.1 uncultured Bacteroidales bacterium | reverse complement strand
TTCTCGTCATTGGGCAGGTTGAAGACCTGGTCGAGGCAGAACTTGTCGAGGGCGACGGGGTCGAGCGACGCCGCGATGCCGATGTCCCGGATGGTCGGGGCGTGGGGATTGGAGTCGCAGTCGCAGTCGATGGAAATATTGTTCATCACATCGATATAGACGATGTTGCGACCTTCCTGCTTGAACCAGTCGTGTACACCCTGGGCGGCAGCCGCCATCGATTCGATGAAGGGGGTGTTGTTCTCGGGGCTCTCCGACCAGCCCTCCGGAAGATGGGACCACATATTGCGGTAATCCTCCGACTTGCCGGCCGTATGGATATAAGCCTTGCCGTTGCGGGAAGCGACGCCGATGCTCTGATTCTTGAGCACGCCGCCGAAACCGCCCATCATATGCCCCTTGAAGTGGGCCAGGTTGATCATAAAATCATAATTCTTGAGATGGTCGCCGACAATGTCATATTTAATCCAGACGGTATCCTTGACGGGAATCTTAAACTCCCCTTCTTCGTCCATGATGTCCACATCCTTGAAACCGTGGGCCTCGATGGTACGCCGGTGGTCGGCGGTCTCCATCCGCTGGCCGGCATAGGCCGTATTGCACTCGACGATGCGGCCGCCGACTTTCTCCACGAGGGGACCGATGAGTTCGGGCTTGAGGTAATTGTGTCCGCCCATTTCGCCGGTGGAGATTTTGACGGCCACCCGTCCCTGCGCGGGGACGCCGAGGGCTTCATAGATTTTCACCAGACTTTCCGGGGTGATTTCCCGGGTAAAATAGACCGTGGAGACGGACTCCTGCTGAACGGCATTGCCTCCGCACGCCGTGAGAGCCAGGCTGACTGCAAAAAACAGTAAAGACATTTTCTTCATTTTCCTATATGCTTAGGGGTTAAAACTTTCAGACAAAACGCGATTTGTGCCTGCGCCGGAACTCGGACAGGGTGATGGCAGTGGCGGTAGCGACATTGAGCGATTCGCTGGTCGGAACACCGGCGGGATAGGGCGGAATAAAGAGACGCCGGGTCACGCAGGCAGCCATTTCCGGACTGATGCCCTCGGATTCGTTGCCCATCACGACCAGTCCCTCACCGGCCAAATCCTCTTCATAAAGGGTCTGTCCATCCAGAAAAGTGCCATAGACTTCCATTCCCTCCCGGACAAACATCCGGGCGACCTCCGGCAAAGAAGCATAGATAAGGCGGGTGCGGAACAGAGCACCCATCGTAGCCTGCACCACTTTGGGGTTGTAGATATCACTGGTGGGACAACGGCTGAGCGCATCGGACGCGAACACCCATCCGATACCGAACCAGTCGGCCAGACGGAGAATGGTTCCCAGATTGCCCGGGTCGCGTACTCCGTCGAGCGCGAGGGCCAGCGGACGCTTTCGGACCAAGGCCGGGATGTCGGTCGGTACTTGCGGAATACGGACCAGGGCCAAGGCCGGCGAGGGTGAATGCAAGAGGGTGATTCTGGCCATTTCGGCGGGAGATATCAGCGTACACGCCACCGGGGAGGTGTCTCCCGGCCGGGCGCCGTCGTTATTCGCAGACTGGCCGTCATCGACGCGCAGCACGGCCTCGACCTTCCAGCCGGAACGCAAGGCTTCCCCGACCAGTTTCTCTCCTTCGACTACGAACAGACCGCTCTCGTCCCGGGCTTTCTTATCCTTGAGACTGCGGATCAGTTTGGCTGTATTTTTGGTGTATTCCATCATTCAGTCCTGTTTTCCCTACCGAAATGCCGGAACTGTTGCCAGCACGCCACGCTTTCGCACACACGCTCCAGCGAATCCGGAAGTTGGGGAAAAAAATCGAAACCGGTCAGACATTCGAGCGAATCCACGCTGATGACATATTCTTCATAGCGGCGGCCCTTGAGATCCTTGTGCGGCAAATGAAAAGCGACACTGCGGGCATCCACCGGCACGCCGAGGGAGTCGCGGCGTACTTTCAGTACGGCTTTCCAGTACCAGTTGGGGACAGGGAGGCGCTTGCCGTCGTTCCGGTTGGTCACATAAGAAACCTTTTCCCGCGTACAACACTTTTCCCGGACCGGACAGGTATCGGCCCGTTCAAAACCGGCCCCAGTGACGACATACAAGGTATCGTCATAGGCCAGGGCACAGTCCCTGACAGCCTTCTCCAACTTCGCCCAAATGTGGCCGTTGAATCCGTTCTGCAACTGCGGCGTCAGATTCGTCGCATAATAGGTCTGCTCCTGCATCGCGGGGGAAGCGTTCCGGTCCGCATTGGGGATCTGATGTCCCCGGGCATAGTAATTCGATGCGTAATTCCCCGTCCGGAATCGTTCCGTAGAATAATTCTTCAGGACGGAGGTCTGCAACGAATCGGGCAGCGAAGGGTCATAAGCCCAACTGTCTTTCCGGCCGGCGGACAGATGGGCCTTGCAAAGCGGATAGGCGACCCAGTAAGAAGTATAAGTGGACGGATCGTACAACAGACTGTAGTTGCGTTCGCGCCGGCTGGTATCATTGGCCGGAACGACCGTATGTGTCCGGCTCAACAGGGTACTGTCCTGCTTCCGGGGAGCGGGAATCTCCAGCCCGTTTCCCTGGAAACTTTGCAAGAGAAGCAACAAAATCATAAGAAATCCGTCCATCGCCGCGAAGTTAGAAAAAAAATGTTTACTTTTGTCGCCCAGTCGATGAAAAACTACGATGCACACTCATTCTCACCATGACATAGGACGGGCCCGGATTCGGGGGCGGAAGTTGACAAAAGTCACCTTTATCGGATTATCGGCCAACCTCCTGCTGACCGTCTGCCAGATTGTAGCAGGGCTCGCCGGCCGCAGCATCGCCATGGTTTCGGCAGGGATCCACGCCTTGTCGGATGTAGCAGGCGACGCGATTGTCATGCTGCTGCTGGGTCTGTCGGCCAAGGGCGAAAGCCCCCGTTTCAAGTATGGGAGGGGCAAACTCGAGTCGTTCGCCTCCCTTCTGATCGGACTGATACTCGTCTGGGTGTCTGTCGATCTGATGACGGACGGTATCGCGTCGACTCAGTCCATTTTGAAGGGAGAAGCGGCAGAGAGGCCTTCGGTACTCGTCCTCTGGGTGGCCGGTTTGTCCATCTTCATCAAGTTGCTGGTATATATCTACACCTCGGCGATGGGACACAAGTACGCCTCCCCCACCCTCATCGCCAAATCCTGGCACGAACTGACGGATGCCCTGTCCACCATCGGAGCCATGATCGCCGCCGCACTCGCGATTGCTTTTGGCGAAAAATGGGTGATACTCGACCCCGTCGCCGCCTGTCTCATCAGCCTCTTCGTGCTGGTGCCCGCCATCCAGGTGCTGGTGCCCGCGTGTAAAGACTTGCTGGATATCTCCATCAGTCCGGAAGAAGAAGCACAGATCCGGGAGACCTTGCAACAAGTCCGCGTGTCCGTCTCCGCCACCGCAGAAAGGGAACTTCGCGTCTGTGAAGTCCTGGATTTGAAGACCCGCCGCAGCGGCCCCGCCGTCTTCATCGAGGCCACGCTGCTTGCCGGCATTGCCCCGGCCGATGCGGGCTCCGATGCGTCCGCAGGCTCCGCCCGGACCGGTACGCCCGAAAGCCCCGTGGCTGCGTCCGTAACGCTCGTTCAGGCCGAGGCCCTGCGCAAGGCCGCCGAGACCGCCCTCATGGAGCAAGCGGAAACCCTCCTGCGCCACCCGGCCTCCGACATCCGCATCACCCTCACTGTCGTCCCCGAAGACTGACTTCTAATACACCATGCCGCTGAAGCCCATGAAGGCGAGAGCGAGAAGGCCGGCCGTAACCAGGGCGATGGGAACGCCTTTGAAGGCGGCGGGCACCTGGTTGAGGGAGAGATGTTCGCGCAGACCGGCAAAGATAATCATCGCCAGACCATAGCCCAGCGAAGTCGCGAAAGCATAGACCGTCGCTTCCGCCAGATTGAACAGATGCGGCTGGCCGCCAAAGAAAGAAAACTCCTTGGTCACGACATTGAGGGCCACACCCAGCACGGCGCAGTTGGTGGTAATCAGCGGAAGGAAAATTCCCAGTGCGGAATACAGCGCCGGACTGATTTTCTTGAGCACGATCTCCACCATCTGTACCAGGGCGGCAATCACCAGGATGAAAACGATGGTCTGCAAATAGGTAATCTCAAAAAGCAGCAGCAACTTGTTGAGCAGGAAAGTCACCACGGTCGCGAGCGTAATCACGAAGCACACGGCCCCGCTCATTCCCACGGCCGTATCCAGTTTGGAAGAGACGCCCAGGAAAGGACAGACCCCCAGGAACTGGCTCAACAGGATATTGTTGACGAAAATCGCCGAAACTATTATGAAAAAATACTCCATATCATTTATTGGTCAATTTCTTGAACAGCACGAGCAGGTAGGCCAGCACGATGAACGCACCCGGAGCCAGCACGAACGCAAGGATGTTATACTCTGAAGGGATGAACTTCCAGCCGAAAAGGCTGCCGCTGCCCAGGATTTCACGCACGAGTCCCAGCACCGTCAGCGCCAGCGTAAATCCCAGACCGATGCCGATGCCGTCCAAGGCCGAATCCAGCACCCCGTTCTTGTTTGCGAAAGCCTCCGCACGGCCAAGGATGATACAGTTCACCACGATGAGCGGGATGAACAGGCCGAGCGTCTCATAGATATCCGGCACATAGGCCTGCATCAGCAGTTGCAACAAAGTCACGAAAGTCGCAATCACCACGATGTACGAGGGAATACGCACCTTATCGGGAATGAAACGCGCAATCGCGGAAATCGTAATGTTCGAGAAAATCAGCACCGCCATCGTCGCCAGCCCCATGCTCATCCCGTTGATGGCGGAAGTCGTCGTCGCCAAGGTCGGGCACATGCCCAGGAGCAGGACGAAGGTCGGGTTGTCCTTAACAATCCCCCTGGCAATAATCTGTAATTTACTCATGGCTATCCTCCTTAATCGTTACAGGCCGGCCCTCGTCACGGACACACGCCACACCGGCCGTCCGGCTCCCGTCGCCGGCTGACTCTTTGAGCGCCAGTTGCCGATACACGCGGCAGGCATTCTCCACCGCCCTGCAATAGGCACGGGAAGTGATGGTAGAGGCCGTAATGGCATCAATATCACCTCCGTCCTTGCGCACTTGCAGGGATTTCACGGCAGGGTCGAAATGGTCGAACTGGTCTTTGAAGGCGGCTTCGGTACATTTGGCGCCCAAGCCCGGCGTCTCGCTGTGCGAGAGCACCGAAGTACTCCAGATCTGACCGTCAGCATCGAAGCCCACCATCAACTCCAGCGTACCGCCGAAACCGATGACCGGAGAAATCACGGCGTACCCCACGACGGATGTATCGGCGGAAGCCACATAACAGACATAATCCGCGCCTTCAAAGGCAAGCGTCTTTTCGGAAGCATTGTCGAAAGCCGGCAGCACCCGCGAGAGCGTCATGCGGGTCTTGTCCGCCTGGGCCTTGGCAATCGGCGCCGCCGTCATCGAATTGACGACCGCCAGCAAGGCCGAACACAACAGGCAGATGGTCAGCAGACACAAGGTCATATTTCTGAATGAAGAACGAGCCGCCATTACTTTGCCCTCCCGAATTTTGTTTGATGACAGAAACGGTTGATGAGCGGCACGAACGCATTCATCAGCAGGATGGCGAAACTCATGCCCTCGGGATAAGCCCCGAAATAACGGATGAGCATCGTCTGCAGTCCGATGCCGAAGCCATAGATGACACAGCCCGTATTGCTCATCGGACTGGTCACATAATCGGTCGCCATGAAGATGGACCCCAGCAGCACGCCGCCCGTCAGCATGTTGAAGAACGGATCGGTATAGGAAGCCGGATTGATGAAGGAGAAAATCATGCTCACGCCAGCGATGGTCGCCCAGATGGAGAGGGTCGTCGTCGCCTTGATGACCTTGCGCAGCAGCAGATAAGCAAAGCCCAGCAGCAACGCCAGGGCACTGAGTTCACCGGCACTGCCTCCGATACGGGCAAAGAGCATCTCCTTGTAGGAAAAATGATTCGCCGCAAAGATCTCATCGACCGTCATTCCCGAACGCAGGCCTTCGCTCACCACTCCCAAGGGCGTGGCGCCGCTGACCGCATCCACGGAAGAAAAGCCCCATGCGGAAGCGACGTCCGCCGGGACGGTCCAATCCGTCATGACGGACGGGAAAGACACCAGCAGGAACACGCGGGCGGCGATGGCGGGATTGAATACATTCTGGCCCAGGCCGCCGAAGGTCATCTTGACCACGCCGATGGCGAAAATGCAGCCGATGACCGCCACCCACCAGGGACAGGAAACGGGGAGATTGAGCGCCAGCAGAAGCCCGGTCACCGCAGCGGACCCGTCCCTGACGGTAGAGGGACCATGCTGCAGGAAACGCGTTATCAAGTATTCGCAGAGCATACTGCCCAGCACACACACGCACACCAGCAAAAGCGCCGCCCATCCGTAAAAGACGAGCGAAACCAGCGTCGCCGGGGCCAGGGCGATCAGCACATCCCGCATGATGGACGCGGTCGATACCGGCGCGTGGATATGGGGTGACGGGGATATTACAAATTTTTCCATAGCATCATTATTTCTTTGGTCTTGCGCGAAGGATCTTCATCACATCGCCCTTGGCGATACGGATGGAATCGAGCAGCGGGATATTCGCCGGACAGGAATACTGGCAGCAACCGCACTCGATACAGTCCTGGACGGCATTCTCCTCCAATGCGTCAAACGCTCCTGCCCCGGCCAGTTTCTTGAGCAGGAAAGGCTCCAGACCCATCGGACAGGCGTCGGCACAGCGGCCGCAGCGGATGCAAGGTCCTTCGGGACGGCGGCGCGTCTGCCCGGCCGTCAGATACAACAAGGCGGAAGTACCCTTGACGGTCGTGGCCTCCATGCAGGAAACCGCCTTGCCCATCATCGGACCGCCGCTGACAACCTTGACCGCCTCTTCAGGCACGCCGCCCGCCTGCGCGACGACAAAAGACAAGGGGGTGCCGATACGGAACTGGTAGTTGTGCTGCCGGTCCGCCGGCAGGCAGTCTCCCGTGACAGTCATCACATTGGTGACGAGCGGCTTGTTTTTCTGCACCGCCTCATAGACCGCGAGGGTCGTACCGATGTTCTGGACGACGGCGCCCACATCGATGGGCAGGC
>CAMNQO010000087.1 GCA_946549475.1 uncultured Bacteroidales bacterium | reverse complement strand
TTCCGGTCGAACATGTCGGTCACGCATTTGTTGCCGGTCAGACTTTCAAAAGTGAGCGGACTGATGAACTGGGTGGCGTTGCGGGTCATTATCACATGTACATCGGCCTGCAATTTGACCAGCATCGATGCAAGACCGGCCGTCTTGTATGCTGCGATGCTGCCCGTTACGCCGAGTATGATTGTCTTTCCCTTCAGCATGATGAAAAAATCAACTCATCTGGATAGATTCCAGTCATGTTTTTCACAATCAGTCGTCCGGATGGCACGGTTGCGCCCATCGACAAATACGACCTTGGGAGTGTGCGTCTGCGCCTCGTCCGGCGTCATGCCGGCAAAAGCCATGATGATGACCTTGTCCCCCACTTCGACGCATCGGGCGGCGGCTCCGTTCACGCAGATGATTCCGGAATCCGCTTCCCCTGTGATGACATAGGTTTCGATACGGTTGCCGTTGGTCAAATCCGCAATCAGGACCTTCTCATACTCCACGATGCCGGCCTTTTCCATCAACGAGGCATCGATCGTGACGCTGCCGACATAGTCCAGATCCGCCTGCGTCACGACCGCACGGTGAATCTTTGCCTTGAGTAATGTGAGTGTCATTGCTTTTCTTCCGTATTAATGAGAAAGTTGTCTATCAGCCGGGTCTTTCCGATATAGACGGCGACGGCCACCAGCGTCTCGCCTTGAATGCGTCCGACGCGCTGGATGTTCCCGAAATCGACCGCTTCCACATAATCGATGCGGGCGAGCGGCTCCGACTTCAGCGATGCCGTGATGATGTCTATGACCTTGCCGGCATCCCTCTCCCCTTCTTCGATGGCCTGTCTGCCCAGATTCAAACTCTTTGAGAGTATGACTGCCGCTTTGCGCTCGGCAGGGCTGAGATAGGTGTTGCGGCTCGACTTGGCCAGTCCGTCGCTTTCCCTGACGATCGGGCAGGCCACAATCTCGACCGGGAAATTGAGGTCGCGTACGAAACGCCGGATCGTGGCAAACTGCTGGGCGTCTTTCAGCCCGAAATAGGCCCGGTCCGGGCACACGATATTGAACAACTTCCCGACCACCGTGCAGACCCCTCGGAAGTGGACGGGCCGGACGGCGCCGCACAACAGTTCGGTGGTTTCGGTGGTATCGATGAAGGAAGTGAAGTGGTCCGGATACATTTCCGCCGGTTCGGGATTGAAAATCAGGTCTCCTCCGGCTTCTTCCACCGCCGCCCTGTCGCGTTCCAAATCCCGGGGATAGGTCTCCAAATCTTCGTTGGGACCAAACTGAATGGGATTGACAAACACGGACACGACAGTCCGGTCGTTCTGCTCCGCCGACTTTCTGATCAGGCTCTGATGTCCCTCATGGAGATATCCCATGGTAGGGACAAGCCCGATGCTAAGCCCCTCTTTCTTCCAGGCCCCGACCCGGTCACGGATTTCTTGTATCGTCTTTATAACTATCATCTCAAGAAGTTGTAATGAACAACATATATATTATATATCCTGCAAAGATACAAATAATATTCGACATAATAAGATTAGGAAAAATGACGATATTTTCCTACCTTTGAAATTATGTTTGCAGAGATTGTCTCATCCATCAATAATATCGTGTGGAATCCGGCACTGGTCGTTTTGCTGATGGGAGCCGGATTGTATTTGTCTTTTCGCACGCGCTTCGTACAGATACGGCGCTTCGGCCTGATGTTCCGTTCGTTATTCGGCAAGAACGAGGCCTCCAGGGGAATCACTTCTTTCGAGGCATTCTGTATCGCCCTTTCCGGCCGCGTGGGTACGGGAAATATCGTAGGTGTGGCTACTGCCATCGCTTTCGGCGGCCCCGGAGCCGTCTTCTGGATGTGGATCGTATCTTTTTTCGGGGCTTCCACCGCATTTGCCGAGTCCACCCTCTCCCAGATATATAAATTCCCCCACCGTTCCGGCTTTCGCGGAGGTCCCTTCGCTTTCATCGAGCAGGGTTTGCACCAACGCTGGCTGGGGATTGTCTTCGCAGGGATTACTTTTGTCTCCTGCGGCATGTTCCTGACGACGGTGCAGGCCAACGGCGCCGCATCCGCCTTGCAGAACGCCTTCTCGCTGTCACCCTGGATTTCCGGAGCGGTGATGGCTTTCCTGCTCGGACTGGTCGTCATCGGCGGCGTCCGGCGCATCGCCCGTGTGGCTTCGATTGTCACGCCCTTCATGGCGCTGGGCTATATCTTGATGGCCCTTGTCGTCATTGTTTACCACATTCATGACATACCGGCCGTTTTCGCGTCCATCTTCACCAATGCCTTTGCCATCGACCCCCTCTGCGGCGGCATCATCGGCTCTACCATCTCCATGGGTGTCAAGCGGGGTATTTTCTCCAACGAGGCCGGCCAGGGAACGGGGGCCATCGTATCAGCCGCCGCAGATGTCCCCTATCCCGCCCAGCAGGGACTTGCCCAGGCATTTTCCGTCTATATCGACACCTTGCTGGTCTGTACGGCAACGGCGCTGATGATACTCTCTTCCGGTACATTCAACATCCTGGATGCCGGTACGGGAGAAATCCTGTATGCCTCCGCTCCCGATCTGGGCGGCAACTATGTCGGATATACCCAACATGCGGTGGATTCCGTATTCATCGGTTTCGGCGGACAATTCGTGTCCGTTGCGATGGTCTTTTTCGTATTTACCACCATGCTCGCCTATTATTTCTACGCAGAGTCCGGTATCATCTATCTTTTCCGCAAGCGTGACGGCAGCCGGGGCGAGCGTTTGTCCATCCGCCTCCTTCAGGCCCTGATGCTCTGTGCCATACTGTTCGGATCGGTCCGGGAGGCAGACTTAATCTGGAAACTGGGCGACATCGGCGTCGGCCTGATGGCCTGGGTGACGATTCTCTCCGTCCTGATTCTCAGTCCGAAAGCCATTCAGGCGCTCAAAGACTATGAGAAGATGAACTGAGATAGATGGCGACGGAGCGTATCGATTGCCAGCCGGCCGCATCGGTCACGCGGATCATGAAATGATATTCTCCTTCATCGACTTCCTCCGGTATCGGGATTCTGACCTGCGCTTTGTATTGTGTCTGTCCTGACGGGATGGGATAATCCCGATTGAACACCCAGGGATTGACGGGCGTACCGGTATGCTCCTCTTCGTGTTCATGCTCACATTCCCCGGCCTCGGTTCCGTGCGTATGGTGGTCGGAATTGCTATGGATTTCAATATTGAAATTGCCCAGTTCCACATTGTCCCTGAAGAGGTAGGCAAATTCGATGAGCCCGCCCGGGGTAAATTCCTGACAGTTCAGGGGACAGGTCTGCTCTCCGGCAGACAGGATTTCGGGAGCCTGCAGATCTTTGCCGTCGGGCGTACAGGCATAAAGGAGGATAAAGGATATAAAAATGTAAAAGAGTTGTTTCATAATCAAAATTTTATTTAAAAGTGAATACCCAGCAGAAGTGAGAGGTTGATGCCCGGTTCGGGGACACCGATCATCCGATAGTAACTGGTGTGGTCGTAATAGCGCCGGTTGAGCAGGTTTTCCGCCCGCAGGCCCAATTTCAGCGTGGTACGACCTGACTGAAATGCTTTTCCGGCATAAAAGTTGAGCGTGTACCAGCCTTCCGTCGCTTTTTCCGGCGGAACAATGTCATTTTGGGCCCCGGCAAAGCGGAAATCCAGCCGGACATATCCTTCTTCAGAAAACCGATAAGTCAGACCGGCATTCCCGCCCCAGGGAGGCGTAAAGGGCAGGGAATATCCTTTCTTGGCCCCATCCATCTGACGGGCAAGGAGATACTCCCCTTTCAGTTCCAATTCCAGGCGTTGCAGGATTTTGTACATGATTGTCAGTTCGGCTCCCGTCCGCAGGACGGAGGCTTGCGTGTACCGGTAAAGTTGCAATCCTTCTTCAAACGCAGGGGATGGATTGAGATAGATATAATTGGGGAAATAATTGAGATAGGGATCGAGACTGACTTGCAGGCTTTCTCCGAGCCAGTTCACACTCAAATCCATCTGGTAAGACTCTTCCGGGAGCAAATCCGCCGTACCCCTCTCGTATCGGAACAGGGCATAATTGACCCCGTCCGCTCCCATTTCTTTCGGGGACGGCACACGGAAACTTTTGCCCAGGTTTCCTTTCAGCACCCACCGTTCCGGCCCCCAGACCACACCGACAGACCAGGAAAATGGGTCGAAATGCCGTTTTGATTCCACCGCCCGTTGCTTGTAGATGGACTTTCCCTCGTCACCAGGCGTGGGAAACCAGTCGGTGTAAGCATGGATTGCCGTCCAGGTCGGATCATAGCGAAGGCCGGCATGGATATACAGTTCATCGCTGAAGCAATGCCTGTCCAGCAGGTAGATGCCCGCAGAAAGAGTTTCAAAATCCGGCAGGATAAAGCCCCATCCGCCCCGGCGGTTGTGCTGCCATTCGATATCGATTCCCCCCTGCAGGCGGTTTTGCCCGCTCAACGGGATAGTGACGCCGAATTTTCCGGTCAGACAATGCTTGTGAAACGACCGCTCCAATTCGTCCGGCGGCAGCGGCATATAGCCGTGCGGGACCGGCTCCGAATGTTCTTCCCTGTGATTCATCTGCCAGGCTACATCCCCTTCCAGCAACACCCTATCCGCATGGTAGTGCGTATGGTTGTGGAGGGTCAGATGGGTCACCTGCTGCCACGGGAGGTCGATATCCTGGCGGGAAGCGTCATAATTGATTTTCGACAGACGGACTTCCAGACCGTGCGCGTTGGCGAAAAAGCCACATTTGGAGTCGTTTACACTGACTTTGAAGTCATTGCGAAGTTGCTCACCCACATAGCCCAGCATCAGGGAGGCATTTTCCTCCCGTCCCGCCGTGTTGCGGAGCGTCCTTTTATGCAAAGGAATGCGGTAGGAATAGTATTCGATGGAGTCCGTCGGCACACGATAGTCAGCGTAGAGGGTCCCGCCCAGATGCATCCGCCAGAAGAAATGCTCTTTGCGCCCTTCCAGGTGGGCGGACACTCCCGTGGACAGGTTGTTGGAACGGAAATTCAACTGCGCCCTTCCCTGAAAACTTCGCGTCGGAAGGTAATTGGTGAAGAGCGAGAGCACACCTCCGACGGCATCCGATCCGAACAGCAGCGAGGAGGGGCCCTTGATAAGTTCGACACGGTCGATACCAAGCGGATCGATTTCCAGCCCGTGTTCCTCTCCCCATTGCTGGCCTTCATGCTTGATACCGTCCACCGCAATCACCATCCGATGTCCCCACAGGCCCCGGATGGACGCGTGCGACTGTCCGGACCCGATGTTGCGCGCCTGGATGCCGGGAATCGCGGACAAACTTTGTATCAGCGTCCCCGAAAAGTTATTCTCTAAATAATTACGGCCGACTTCTATGCTCCCCAGCGTCGTATGCATCAGTTCCTGTCTATGTGACTCGCCATAGATTTCAGCGGGTCCCAAGACAAGGCTGCTGTCCTGTGCGCCGTATAGCATCAGTACAGCCAGAAGGGCTTTTATCATGTCTCTGTCTTTGAAATAATCCACTATCTCCGCTTTTGTCGGTAAAGCGGAAGTCCATCAAGACAGAGCCGGCGGGCCGCGCAAAAGAATTTGAAAAAGAATTTTGTTGACAGGACGGCCCGGACAGGGGGGCGTAATCCTTGTCGCGGATTGTGACGCTGCTTTCCAACCGATCAAGACGGCCGCAATGAGAGGGAGAGCCAGAAAATGGCAAAGGAGGCAGTCGTCAAGGTCGTTGTCACCATCGTACAGATGGCCGGCATGGGGATGGTGATGAACACAGTCTTCACAGGCCGGGAGCAGATGCTCCTCGTGTCTGTGAAGAGACGAAACGCCCGTTGCTGAAACAAACAGGATCAGCAATATCAGCGCTATAGAATGTCTGTTGTCCATCGTTTCTCTGACTGTCGGTGCAGCACTGAACGCAAAAGTACTGATTTTTTTCATTTTTTTTGTAAGCCAGACGACAAAAATGCTTATATTTGTGAAGTATTACATTTTAAATTTAACAACCATGAGAGCAGAACTGGTACAAGCCTTTATGATGAAGAACGGCGAATGCTTTGACATGATGGCCGCACAAGATGTGCAACGCCAGTTGTCGGAACTGGATGACAGCAAGGCCCCGTTTTTCATGAGCCTGAATTTACAGAACCCCACTTTGATTCTGATTCTTGCCATCTTCACCGGCTGGGAGCGTTTCTTCCTGAACGACATGGCGATGGGCATCGTGAAAGTGATTACCTGCTATGGCTGCGGCATCTGGTGGCTCATCGACATCTTTTCCGCCAGAAACAGGACGCTCGAATACAACTACAAGAAATTCAACGAGGCAGTCATGCTTTGCAGATAAAATCCGAATAGTATATGTACGCTCCGAATTCCTTGCCTCCCCACGCCAACAAGATGATGTGGTCTGTGCTTTGTACCGTCTTCTGCTGCCTGCTGGGCGGTATCTTTGCCATCGTTTATTCTTCCAGATCCAACGGATTGTATAACAGTGCTTTGTTTGCCAGTGATCCCTCCCTGCAACAATCCCTGTACTATCAGTCCGAGCAGGCCAACAAGACGGCGCAGACCTGGATTACCATCAGCATCATCGCCGGCATCCTGGGCGCCACCTCCGGAGCCATCGCCTGGTTTTCCGGTGCCATGGCGAACTTGCCCATGGCCTGACCGGACCGGTTGATGCCCCGACGGATGATGAAAAAGAGGACAGTGATGATTCTTGCGATCGTCGCTGTCCTTCTTTTTGTGCTTGTGTACGGATTTTTCGATCCGACCCGTGTATCTTTTTTCCCAAAATGCCTCTTTCATCAACTGACGGGCTTGCAATGTCCGGGCTGCGGCTCGCAGCGGGCCCTGCATCAGTTGCTGCATCTGAACGTCGCCGGAGCGTTTCATTACAACGCCTTCATGGTCCTCTGCATTCCCCTGCTGGGGTTCCTCTTATTCGCAGAACTGTTTGCCGCACGCTTTCCCCGCGTCCATCAAGCGGCGCACAGCACCTGGTTTTCCTGGATGATTCTGGTCATAGTCCTGCTCTGGTGGCTTCTTCGCAACATTTTCGGATGGTAATCTTGTAATTCCCTTCTTGTCTCCACTCGGTCGTCGTGACAAAAAACACCCCGGCAGGCATTGTTGTCTGTCGGGGTGTTCGGGGAATGCGGCAGCGACCTACTCTCCCACCGGGTGGG
>CAMNQO010000086.1 GCA_946549475.1 uncultured Bacteroidales bacterium | reverse complement strand
CGATGCCGCCGGTCTTCTGCGCCTGGGCGATGGCATGGATGGCCAGGGTCGTCTTGCCGCTGGACTCGGGACCGTAAATCTCGATGATACGGCCTCGGGGATAGCCGCCGATGCCGAGGGCATAGTCCAGGGCGATGGAGCCGCTGGGAATCACGGAAGCGTCCCATTTGGGCTGGTCGCCGAGTTTCATAATCGTACCCTTGCCATAATCTTTCTCGATTTTGTCGATGGTCGCTTGAAGGGCTTTGAGTTTGGCCGCATTGATGTCGGCATTTTCTACTTCTTTTGCCATAATTTCACTATTTTATAATATTTTCTCACACCCGGAATCTCCGTTTCAAGGCCGCACCAGCGTTTGTCCGCCGATAAACTCGCGGATGATGCTGGTAGGCGGAATGTTCGCAATCTCTTTGGGAGACAGAGCCACGAGGTAGGACAGGAAACTCAACAGGCGCCGGGCTTCAAACCAGGCGGGCGAACTTTCATCGATTTTTCGCAGCAAGGGCTCCACATAATACTTCAAGAGCGGAAGTTCATAAATAAGGGCGGTATTGATAAAGGCGTCCGCGTTTTCCTGAAAAGGAAAAATATTTTTATTCTCGCCCCGGCGGACACTGCCCCAGCGCAGAATGGTCTCTTCCGGAGAAGTGGAACGCACCCGGTGGTCGCGGATGATGCGCCGGATAAAGCGGTTGTCGGTCGTGGAAATCGTGACATTCTCGTCAAGATTGAGAGAGGTGAGCGCCGATGCATACACCCGGAAAATCTTGGAAGCGTCGATGCCCGGAACCATCTCCGGATTCAAGGCATGGATGCCTTCCATAATCAGGATGTCATCTTCCTCCAGACGCAACTTGTTCCCTTGGAAAAAGCCTTTTCCCTGCGCAAAGTCAAAACGGGGAATATCCACTTCGTCGCCAGCGAAAAGGGCGCTCAACTGGTCATTCAGCAAATCGACGCGCATGGCCCCGAGGCTTTCATAGTCGTAGTCCCCATTCTCGTCACGGGGGGTCTGCTCCCGGTCCACGAAATAATTGTCAAGTTCAATCACCTTGGGATTGAGTCCCGCCACACGGCACTGCTGGGCCAGGCGCAAAGAAGTGGAAGTCTTTCCGCTGGAAGAGGGACCGGCGATAAAGACCACGCGCACATCGTCCCGGCGGGCACGGATCTGCTCGGCGACAGAAGCATACATCGCTTCGTGCCGGGCCTCACAGAGATTGATGAGCCCGGTTGCTTTCCCTTCTTCCTGCAGCATCCGGTTGAGCGAGCCGACTCCGGTGATTCCCAAGTGCTGGCACCACAGGAAATGATGCTTGAGTTCGTTGGCTATCTTCCCTTGTGAGAGATTGGGAAGCAGGCTGTTGACCTCAGGGCTCTCATAACGCAGACAAAAGCCGTCACCGAAAGCGTTAAGGTCGAAATGGCCGATTTCGGATGTATTGTCCAGCATCGGTCCGTGCAGGGTGTCGGTCATCCCGCACAGATGATACAACTGACAGCGGTCCGCCCGGAGCGAAGCAATCAACTCCGCCTTTTCGGGCTGATATTGAGAACGGAATATCGCAATGGCATCCGTCTTGGGGATCAGTTCGGAGACAATGGGCAAAGCACGCTCCCGCAATTCCTTCATCCGCTGCTTGAGGGCGAGGATATCGGACACGCGCATCACCTTCACCTGGTCATGCCGGGCATCGGAGGAAGGATAGCACAATTCACAATAGTAACCTCGGGGCAGGTCGTAGCGTACCCGGAAAGCAAAATCCGGGTACAACTGCCGTGCCGCTGCCTGCAAGACGAAGAGGAGCGTGCGCTGTTTTTTGCGATAAGCAAATAAAAACTGTTTCGACTGCTCCATATCACCACTTTTTATAAGGATGCTCCAACAGACGGGAATTGCGGTAACGGGGATCGTCAGAGACCTCTGTCCCCAGCCAGTCCGGTTTCTCGAAAGACTCGGTCTCGCTGGTCAGTTCCACTTCCGCGACCGTCAATCCTTCGTTGTCTCCATAAAACTCATCCACTTCGAAAAGATGGTCTTTGAAAGGCACCCGGTAGCGGGTCTTGTCGATGACGCCCCCTTTGCACCGTTCTAGCAAAATCGCGGCATCCGCCTGCGGGATTTCAATTTCCCATTCAAAACGGCTGATGCCTGTGCTCGGCCCCTTGATGGTCAGGAAGGCCTTGTCATCCATCATTCGGACACGAACCGTATGGCCTTGCGCAGAAATGAGATACCCCTGCACAATGCGGGAGGAACTCTCGGCAAAAGCCTTGTACTCCCCCCGGACAAGAAATTTTCTTTCTATTTCCAAACGATTCGCATTCATGCTGTCAGGGTTCAATTTTTTCAATCCGGCGCTGATGGCGGCCACCCTCGAAAGGCGCCGTCAGCCATTTGTCAACGATGGCTTCCGCTTCGGAACAAGAGATGAAACGGGCGGGCAACACCAGGATGTTGGCGTTATTGTGCGCCTTGACCAGACGACCGATTTCGGGTGTCCAGGCCAGACCGGCGCGGATGCCCTTGTGATGATTCAGGCTAAGAGCCATTCCGTTGCCGGTACCGCACAAGGCGATGCCCAGGTCAATCTTTCCGGCCGTCAGGGCATCGGCCATCGGATGGGCCACATCGGCATAGTCAATGCTGTCCGTCGTATCGGTGCCAAAGTTGACGAGGCCATAGCCCTTGGCCGTCAAATACTCGACCAAGGCATTTTTGTAGTCCACGCCCGCGTGGTCGTTGCAAATCCCTATTGTCATAAGCGTCAGTTAAAGTTCCCACGCCAGGGCCGAAGCACCGAGGATGGCGGCATCGGACTCTTTGAGGGAAGAATATATCAACTTGACCTTGTTCTTCCAGGCCGGAAGCAGATTGTCGTTCATCGCCTTGAGGATCGGCTCGGTCAGGAACTCCTTGGAACGGGCCAGTCCGCCGAAAAGCACGATGGCCTCCGGTGCGCTGAACGCAACGAAATTGGCGAAACTCTGCCCGAGGATGGTGCCGGTATAATCGAAAATATCCAGCGCGAGTTTGTCTCCCATCTTGGCGGCATCGTACACATCCTTGGAAGATACATTTTCTATATTGCGGAGCAGAGAAGGCTCGCTGCGCGTCTCCAGCCACTCCTTGGCCGTACGGGCCACGCCGATGGCGGAGCAATAGGTCTCCAGACAGCCTTTCAGGCCGCAATTGCACTGACGGCCGCCGCGAATGGCCGTGGTATGCCCCAGTTCACCGGCAAAACCATCGTGTCCATAGACCAGTTTCCCGTCCACGATGATACCGCTGCCCACCCCCGTACCGAGGGTTATCATGATGAAATTCTTCATCCCCTTGGCAGCCCCATAGGTCATCTCACCGATGGCGGCCGCATTGGCATCGTTGGTCAGGGAAACGGGAATGCCGCCCAGGTTGCCGGAAAGGATTTTGGCAAATTCCACGGTTTTACCGACGGCCCACGCCAGGTTGGGCGCATTATAGACGGTCCCCTGGTAATAATTGCCGTTGGGAGCGCCTACGCCGACGCCGCGGATCTGTCCGGCCTTGCCGGCCTCCGCAATCACATTGTTGATGGCATCCGCAAGGGCTTGCAGGTATTTCGTCTCATCACTGCCGAAAATGTCGGAACGGATGACGGTCTGGGACAAGATTTTTCCTTTCTTGTCAACGACGCCGATCTTGGTGGTCTGTCCGCCCACATCGACGCCTACAACATAACTCTTTTCCATAATATTATGCTTTCCTCATAATACAGAAACCGGGCACAGGATTATTCGACCGGAATATCCCTGTTGACATTCCTGGAGCCGACCAGGGCGTAGAAAAGCAGATAGGCCAGCATCGCGACGACGAGCCAGTAACTGCCCATATACCCGACGGCTTTGGCCAGATACTCCTGGATGAGCGGCATGATACCGCCGCCGACGACCAGCATCATGAAGATACCGGAAGCCGCCTCGGTGTACTTGCCCAGCCCTTCGACGGCCAGGTTGAAGATGGCGCCCCACATGATGGAAGTGCAAAGTCCGCAAAGCACGAGGAAAAGGCAACTGAGGGGTACGCGGAACATCGTGAAGCCGTCGGCGGCGCTATAGCCGGGCATGTTGACGGCTACCGCCTTGGGCGTAAAGATGGCGGCAATGACCAGGACAACGGCAACGGTGCTCACGACCGTCATCTGGGTACGGGTACTGACCTTGCCGGAGATGAGCGTGCTGCTGAAACGGCCGATCATCATCAGCAACCAATAGACGGCAGCAATCGCGCCTCCGATAGCCGCACCGTTCACGGCGATGCCAGCCCCTTTTTCGGATGCGTCCGAAAGGAAGAAGTTGACCTGGGCGGGGATGCCGATTTCGATACCGACATAGAAGAAAATCGCGACGGCTCCGAGCACGAAGTGACGGAAATTCCAGGCGCTGTGCTCATAGACGACGGCTTTGCGCTCTTGTGCGGGCTCAGGGATATTGACAAACCAGATGATGACAAAGGCGATGGCAAAGACAGCCATGGCGATAAAGAGCAAGGGCACGACGTCGGACATGGACGTCTCGGAAGTCACGGTGCCGATGAGGACGCCGATGAGCAGCGGGGTCAGGGTACCCGTCAGGGAGTTGAGCGTACCGCCTGTCTGGATGAGTTGGTTGCCCCGGTTGCCGCCGCCGCCCAGCAGGTTGAGCATGGGGTTGACGACCGTATTGAGCATACACACGCAGAAGCCGCAGATGAAAGCGCCGAGCAGATACACATAGATGGCAGCGCTCCCCACGAAGGAGAAACTGGAAAGCCATTCCACGACGATACCGCAGAAACCGGTAGCCAGTGCGATAAGCGTGGTCTTTTTGTAACCGACCTTCATCAGCATCTTGCCCGCCGGAATCCCCATGAAGAGGTATGCGGCGAAATTCATCATGTTCCCCATCATGCCGGCCCAGGGATACTGCCCCTTCCAGATGTTGCCGAAAGGTGCGGCCATGTTAGTCACGAAGGAAATCATCGCGAAGATGAAACACATCGTGACAATCGCAATCAAATTGCTGCTTTTACTTTTTTGTACCATTGTTTTATTGTGTTTAAATAAATTTATTTGAAAAGAAATCCGGGAAAAACCCGATTCTCTGACAAAATCGTACGAAGTTAAGATTTATTCTTCAAATTCGCCACGATGTCGAAAAACTTTTTCTGTTTTTTGACATTTTTTGTGAATTTGCCACTTTTATTTCAACGCTTCGTCAATTTGCTCCTTGCCGACGACGAACACATGGCCGAGCAGGCCGACGGAAACAATCTTGTCTCCGTCGATCTGGCCGAGACTGACGACGATGCAGTCCTGCACATCCAGACGGGAATCCAGGGACAGGGAGAGGAATTTGCTCCCGATGGCGCCGCCGAGACGCTCCCAGTCGCCGGCCTCCTTGTCAACCCGGCCATACTTGGCCACGATGGCTCCCTGGTGTGCCTGCCGGTCGGGACAAGTCACCATGCAGAGTATCATAAACAAGAAAAGGAAAGCGAAAGCGATGATAATTTTTTTCATGACAGGTCAGATGAAATGATGTATCGTTGGTATAACTGCCGCAGCGTCGCATCCGGACCGCTGGCCAGCAGCGTCACATGCGGAACCGAAGCGGGGCGGGAAGCGCCATCCGCCGCCGGTCTTTGCGCGGGAAGGGAATTTTGGGCGGAAAGCCCTCTGTGGATATCCAGAAACCGCCGGGCCACGGCCGGGGCGGGGTCGAGCAAATGGAAGCGGGTCTGCGGGCGAAGTTCCGACGCCACTTTGGCAATCGTGTCCGCTAGGAAAGGATAGTGGGTACAGCCCAGCACGATGGTGTCCGCTCCCGCCTCGACCAGCGGACGCACGCTCTCGCGCACGACGGCCTCGGCACGGGGGCCTTCCAGACAGGCGGTCTCGACCAGTTCCACAAAACCCCGTCCCACCTGTCCGATCACCCGGACCTGGTCTGCATACCGGTCACAGGTCAGGTGGTATTTTTCCGCCTTGAGCGTCCCTTCGGTCGCCAGCACGCCCACCACGCCGCTGCGCGTGAGCCGGGCTGCCGGCTTGACGGCCGGCTCCATCCCGACAAAGGGAACGTCGAAACGCTCCCGCAGGTAGGAAATGGCCGCCGCCGTCGCCGTATTGCAGGCGACAACGATGACCTCACAGCCTTTGGAAAGCATCATTTCCGTGATTTCGGAGGCTCTTTGACGGATATAAGCGGTGGATTTTTCGCCATAGGGGCAGTGCGCGTTGTCCGCGAAATACAGGTACTCCTCATCGGGAAGCACCTTGAGCATTTCCCGAAGGACGGAGAGACCGCCACTGCCCGAATCGAAAATTCCAGTCATAGGCTTCAAATATACGAAAAAATAACTACATTTGCGAAAATCAAGCGATAAAAATATGAAGCACCTTCTCTTTATGAACCTCGGAACCGGCGAAATCATCATCATCGCCCTCGTCATCCTCCTGCTTTTCGGGGCCAAAAGGCTTCCCGAACTGGCCAAGTCCATCGGAAAGAGTGTCAAGAGTTTCAAATCCGGCATGAACGAAGTAGAGAAGGAAATCATGGATGACAGCAAAGATTCTTCCGAGAAAGAATAACCTCCTCCGTCATGACCTTCTGGGAGCATCTGGAGGAAGCGCGCTGGGCACTGGTGCGGATGTTGGCGGCCGTGGCGATATGTTTCGTGCCGTCCTTCCTTTTTATGCCCTGGATTTTTGAGCATGTCGTGATGCGGGCGGCCGCGAAAGGCGGATATACCATCATCAACATCCAGGTGGCATCCCAGTTTATCACGCACATGCGTCTGTCCGCCTATCTCGCGCTGATCGTCGCTTTCCCCTACCTGCTCTATGAAGTCTGGAGATTCATCCGCCCGGCCCTGTATCCCGACGAGAAATCCGGCCTCCGCAAAGGCTTCCTGCTGGGGGGCTCGCTGTTTTACATCGGTTGTGCCGTCGGCTATTTTGTCGTATTCCCCATCACTTTCCGCTTCCTGGCCGGCTACGAACTGTCCTCCATGGTACACAACAGCATCAATCTGAGTTCCTACACGGATTTGTTCAATGCCATCATCCTGATTTTCGGACTGTGTTTCGAAATGCCGATGCTGCTGTGGGTACTCTCGCTGATGGGACTGATCGACCGCAGTTTCCTGAAGAAGTTCCGCCGTCACGCCATCGTCGTCATCCTCATCTCGAACAGCTTGTCCATCGTCGATTGCATTGC
>CAMNQO010000085.1 GCA_946549475.1 uncultured Bacteroidales bacterium | reverse complement strand
CAGGTCTATATCGGCGATGATGTCACCATCGGTGAGAACTGCATCTTCTATCCCGGCGTCAAAATCGCTTCCGGCAGCGTCATCGGCAACAGGGTCATCCTGCAGCCCGGCGTGGTCATCGGCGGAGAGGGATTCGGTTTTGCCCCGCTGCCCGACGGGTCGTACAAGAAGATTGCCCATACCGGCAATGTCGTCATCGAGGACGATGTGGAGATCCAGGCCAATACCACGGTTGACCGCTCGCAGATGGGCTCCACCCTGATCCGCAAGGGAGCCAAGATCGACAATCTCTGCCAGATTGCCCACAATGTGGAAATCGGGGAGCATACCGTCATCTGCGCCCAGACCGGCATCGCCGGATCGACCAAAATCGGCAGTTACTGCACCCTGGCAGGCCAGGTGGGGATTGTCGGTCACATCCGGATTGCCGACCATACGATTGTGGCGGCCAAGAGTTCCATCATCAAGTCCATAACCGAGGAAGGGAAGGCTTTCCAGGGCAATCCCGGCTTCGAGCACAGCGAATTTCTGCGCGCTTATGTGAGATTTCGCCAAAGCGGACGGGAAAATAAGAAATAATTGTTACCTTTGCGGACTTTTGTAGAGACAGGATACCTAAAATGCGACAACAGACCCTTAAGAAAGACTATATATTTGAAGGAAAAGGTCTTCATACCGGAAAACCCGTCCACATGACTCTCTCTCCCGCGCCAGTCGGAAGCGGCATTCGTTTTGTCCGCACGGACATAGGCCCCGACGCCGTCGTGGAAGCCCTTGCCACCCATGTTTCCAACACGGCCCGCAGCACCACCCTTACACAGAACGGTATCAATGTCATTACGGTCGAACACCTGCTTTCCGCCCTTACGGGGCTGGGTGTGGACAATGTGCTGGTGAGCCTGGACAATGAAGAGATTCCCATCCTTGACGGCAGCGCCAAACCCTACTGCGATGCCATCCTGGCGGACGGCACCCTCCCGCAGGACTGTGAGCGGCGCTATATCACCCTCGACCGGGAAATCGTCTATGAGGATGCGGTCAAAGGCATCAAAGTGACGGTGACTCCCGCAGACACGCCTTCCTATGACATCAGCGTGGACTTCAACTCCAAGGTAGTCGGTGTCCAGCAGGCCCATTGGGACCCTTCCGTGGATTATGCCGGCGAGATCGGCTGTTGCCGCACTTTCGTTTTCTTTCATGAAATCGAATATCTCTACAACAATAACCTGATCAAAGGCGGTGATGTGGACAATGCCATCGTCATCATCGAGCATCCCGTTCCCCGCGAGCGTGTGGAGGCTCTGTGCGCCGGTCTTTCCATTCCGGTTCCCGCCGATACCTCCGTGGGCTATCTGGACGGTCTTCGTCTGTATTACGACAATGAGTGCGCCCGCCACAAGATGCTCGACCTGATGGGCGACCTGCGTTTGTGCGGCGGCTTCCTGAAGGCCCGCGTCGTGGCCGTCAAGACAGGACACTGCGTCAACGCCAAGGTTGCCCGTATGATTATTGAATCCAAATAAACTGTTTATGTCTCCCAAGATCCATCCTTTGGCTACCGTCCATCCCAACGCCAGGCTCGGCGAAGATGTGGAGGTCGGCCCCTATGCCTATATCGACGAATTTGTCACGCTAGGCGACCGTTGCAAGATTCTTCCCCATGCCACCATCTTCAATTATGTGGAAATGGGGGACGACTGCAGCGTTTTCCCCGGTGCGGTCGTCGGCGCGATTCCGCAGGACCTCAAGTTTGACGGCGAAGTGACCTGGGTGAAAATCGGCAACCGCGTCAATATCCGCGAATGTGCGACCATCAACCGGGGGACCAAGGCCAGCGGCAAAGGCGTCACGACGATCGGCGACGACGTGCTGCTGATGTCTTATACCCATGTCGCGCACGACTGCCGCGTAGGCAATCACTGCATCCTGGTCAGTTATGTCGGCATCGCCGGAGAAACGGATGTGGACGACTGGGCCATTCTGGGCGGCGGAACGGTCGCACACCAGTTCAGCCGCATCGGTAAGCATGCGATGATCAGCGGCGGCAGCAAAATCAACAAAGACATCCCGCCCTATTCGCTTTGCGGCCGTGACCCCATCTCCTTCGCCGGTGTCAATATCGTAGGGCTGCGGCGCCGCGGATTCTCGTCCGACCAGATCCGTGAGATCAAGGATATGTATGATATGATCTACAACAACGGCATGACCGTTTCCGACGCCTGTGCCAAGATTGAAATCGGCTTTGCTCCCAGCGAGGAAAAAGACACCATCCTTAAATTTATCTACGCCTCCAAGCGCGGCATCGTCAAGGGCATGGGTGTCGGCAGCAAAGGCGACTTGGATTAATGGCCCTGCTGCTTTCTACGGCTTATCTTCCGCCGCTGGATTATTTTGCGGCAATGGCTCACGACGCTTCCCTTGCCGGTGATATTTCGCCGGCAAGCGTCGTTTTGGAGGCCTGCGAACACTATCACAAACAGTCCTGGCGCAACCGTTGCACCATTCTCACCGCCTCCGGCAAAGAGAATTTGCTGATTCCCGTCGTCCATCGGCGAGGGGGGAGCCCCGGACAAGAAAGCAATCCCTCACGGGAAGATTGCAATGTGTCCCACATTCCCGTCCGGGAAGTCCGCATCGATTATTCGGTGGACTGGGTACACACCCACCAGGCAGCCATTTCCTCGGCCTACGGCAGTTCCGCTTACTTTGAGTATTACAGGGATGGATTGTTCGCCTTGTTGGAAAGCAAGGAGCCCCGGCTTTATACCCTGAACAGGATGCTCATCAACTGGCTGCTGGACCGCTTGCATCTGCCGGCCTGCGTGACGGACAGCCGGACCTTCCTCCCGCCGGCCTCTCCGGACCGCTTCGCCGGACGACAGTCCGTCCCCGCCCGGGATGGGGGTATCGCCTCAATGGATGAAGTGCGCGATTTGCGCGAGCGCATCCATCCGAAAAAGGCTCCCTGCTATGTGTGCAGGAAGCCTTATTACCAGATTTTTTCCGACAGATACGGTTTCGTGGACGGACTGTCCGTATTGGATCTGCTGTTCAACGAAGGGCCCGACAGCCTTGCCGTCCTGGCTTCGACGTCCCGGCAGGAATAGATGCCGGCCCCCGCGTCAGAAGCGCCAGCCCAGCGTCACGACCGCCGTCCAGAGCGTGCGGCTGATGACATATTCCGGAGCCTGTACGACCGTGCGCATATCTGAATCGTGCATATCGACATAAGGGTAGTAGAAGTTGGTCGGGTAGATGCGTGCCGCTACGGCAGCGTCCAGATAGAAACTTCCCTTGGAATTGTAGCCCAGTCCGGCGCTTGCCGTGTTTTCTCCGTGCTTTCCCCAATTGATAAATTCATTGATGCCTCTGCCGTTCTTGCCGTCCACGCCAATCCGTGAAGGATTGCTGGTGAGGATATAACCGGCCCGGGCGGAAAGCGCGTTGTTGATGCGGGCTTCCACACCGATGCGGATGCTATGTCCGGTCCCCATGCTGTTTTTAATCCCATCGTTGAGTTCCTGCCAGTCCGACGCGTTGATTTTGTTGTGCTGGAAGACCATCTGTCCGTAAGGGCAGACTTCGTAGTCGGCACTCACGACAAAACGTTTGCCGATCACCCCGGCAATGCCGATATTGGCCCGCATAGGTGTCAACAGCGTGTATTTGACTTCATAATTCCCGGTATCTTCATTCGAACTGAACATGGCATTGTCAAAACTGCTGCTGGCGGATGCTCCATAGCGATCGGTCAGACTCAGGAGGGTCGGTGTCTGGATGGCCGCGCCGATGCGCAGCCAGGTCGCGGGAATGAAGAGGATGCCGAATTTCCCGTACACGCCGGCCCCCCGGGTCGTGAGCCGGTAACTGTAACGGCCTTCCTTCCAGTAAGTATTGTAGGTGTTTCCGCTGGCGTTGGTAAACGATACCGTGTAGATGCTGGGATCCACCGCCGCTTCCTTGAAATACTCGTTGACGTTGCGGCTGATGGTCGAGAAGCCCAGATTCGCTCCGATAAAGACCTTGTCCATAATGTTGAAACCGGCGTTGATCAGATAATCGTTCTTAAATCCCGTCACTTCGCGTCCCCAATTCTGCCTGAGCATGCCTCCCTCACGAAGTTTGATGCTGTATAATCCCTGTTCGTCGGGACCGTCCGCGACTTCCGTGACGCCGACATAACGATTGGTCTCGCCTGTGATGGGGGAGATGAGAAAAGCCTTGTAATTCAGACAGAGGTCAAAAGGAAGACGGTCATAGCAGTCGCTTTTTTCCATGTCGGCGGCCTCGATTCTCCGGTCCGTGGCTGATTGTGCCATCGCTCCGATAAAGGAAGACATACCGTTCCGGCCCCCTAAAGCGGACTGCTCGGTGTAACTGTCGCTCAGGTTGGAAGAGAAGCCGAAGTTGACATTTTTCAGCGGGCTGTTTTCGAGATGGAAATTGAGGTTGAAGGAAATATTGGGCAGGCGGAAAGCCGCTCTGTTTTGCAGGACACTTGTACCATCGTAACTGTTGGTTGAGAGACTGCGGCTGGAACTGATGTCCAGGCCGGCGCTGACAGACAATTGGCTGAAGCCCGAGACGGCACTGCCGGCCGGGTTGATGGCGATGCTTCCCAAGTCTCCGCCAAGGGCGGTAAAGGCATTGCCCATCGCCATGGTGCGGGCCGTGCCGCCGTACTGGTTGCGGCTCATGAGCCAGGCGTCCTCAGGCGTCTGGCCCCAAGCGGAAGCGGTAAGTAACAAAGACGTTACAAATATTGCCGTTTTGTTGATTGTGTTCTCTTTCATAGTCATTATAGCGAATAGGTGAGACTACCGGCGGATGCCGCCCGAACTGCCGTTGTACGAGGAAGAAGACGAGCCTCCGCTCCGGCTCCAGCCACCGGAAGAAGACGATCCGCCGCTATAAGAAGAACTGCTGCTCCGGGATGAGGAACTTCCGCTGTGGGAAGAACTGCTGTTCCGGCTCCAGGATGAACTTCCGGAAGAGGATGAACTGCCGCTATGTGAGGAGGACGAACTGCTGCTCCGGGTAGAAGAACTGCCGGATGAGTTTCCGCTGTGGGAGGACCCGCTGCTCCGGCTCCAGGATGAGCCCGTGTCCCGGCTCCAGGACGGTTTGACGCTCACTTTTCCGGAGGATGAGGAAGTACCGGATCCGCTGAACGAGGATGAACTGCGGGGAACGGTGCTGTAATTGCTGCCGCTGCGGGGCGAACTGCCGTTGCCTCCGGGGAGGGTGGATCCGCGTCCGATGCCGCCATGCGGGCGGGGCTTGTCGGTATGGTGGACGGGCGGACGGTAGATGACGCCCCGGTGGTGGTACGGCGGCCTGTAACCATAGCGGTGGTGCCAGGGGGCGTGCCAGGCATAGGGACGGCCATAGTACCAAGGGTCGTACCGCCGGCCGTAGCGCCAGTACCAGGGATCGTTCCAGTACCAGGGACCGTGCCAGGCGTAAGGACGACCGTAGTACCAGGGGTCGTCCCAATAATAGCCGAACGGCCGGTAGAAGGGATGCCAGTCGTACCACAGGGGAGACGACCAGCGGTCGATGAAATAGTAATTGGTCACATGCCCGGCTTCTTCTTTCCTGATGAGCGTGTAGTCATCCAGGTTCAGGGTGGCGGGAGGACTGCTGAAATAACGGTAAGTGACAGGTTCCGACTCGGCTTTTCTGTAGCCGACACCTCCTGCGTAGATACCGTCGTAGTACGCGTAGCCGTCGGAGGACAGCTGCGTGAACATTCCGCAGGACGGAAGCACCAACGCGATGCATGCTAAAATAATAAGCCTCGTTTTCATAATTTTTTTTTACCTTTGCACAACAATAGTCGTGCCGATTTTACGGCAACAATGTAAATAAGTTTTTTGGAAAAACAAAATTTTCATGGCAAAAGAAGTAACAGGACGGGAAGAAAACTATTCACAATGGTATAATGACTTGGTCGTGAAGGCGGATCTGGCCGAGCAGTCGGCCGTCAGAGGTTGTATGGTCATCAAGCCTTACGGCTATGCGATATGGGAGAAAATGCAGCGGGTGTTGGACGACATGTTCAAAAAGACGGGTGTGCAGAATGCCTATTTCCCCTTGTTCATCCCCAAATCCTTTTTCAGCCGCGAGGCGGAGCATGTCGCCGGTTTCGCCAAGGAGTGTGCGGTCGTGACGCATCACCGTCTGATGAACGATCCGGACGGAAAAGGCGTTGTCGTGGACCCTTCGGCCAGGCTGGAAGAAGAATTGATTGTCCGGCCGACTTCCGAGACCATCATCTGGAATACCTATAAGAATTGGGTGACCTCGTGGCGCGACCTGCCCATTCTGTGCAACCAGTGGTGCAATGTCGTGCGCTGGGAGATGCGCACCCGTCTCTTTCTGCGTACCGCCGAATTTCTCTGGCAGGAAGGCCATACGGCCCATGCAACGGCGGAGGAGGCCCAGGCAAAGGCCCTCGAAATGGTGGGCGTGTATGCGGATTTTGCCCGCAATACCCTGGCCCTGCCGGTCGTGGTCGGCCACAAGAGCCCGGGCGAGCGTTTCGCCGGTGCCCTCGACACGATGACCATCGAGGCGATGATGCAGGACGGAAAGGCCTTGCAGGCCGGTACTTCCCATTTCCTGGGACAGAATTTCGCCAAATCCTTCGATGTGCAGTTTACCGGTAAGGACGGAAAGCAGGAATATGTCTGGGCGACTTCCTGGGGCGTTTCCACCCGTCTGATGGGGGCGCTGATCATGGCCCATGGGGACGACAACGGACTCGTGCTGCCTCCGAAACTGGCCCCGATCCAGGTGGTGATGGTGCCCATTTATAAAAAGGAAGAGGAGATGAATGCCATTCTGGACAAGATGGAGGCGGTGAAGAAAGATTTGGAGGCGGCCGGCGTGTCCGTCAAGATTGACAACCGCGATTCCCTGCGTCCGGGCTTCAAGTTTGCCGAATGGGAACTCAAAGGCGTCCCTGTCCGGATGGCGATCGGCCCCCGTGATCTCGAAGCCGGTACGGTCGAAGTGGCCCGCAGGGACACACTGGCCAAAGAGACGATGGCCTTGGACGGCATCGCACCGGCCGTCGTGCGCTTGCTCGACGACATCCAGGCGAACATCTACAACAAGGCGCTGGCCTTCCGTGAGGCCCATGTACGGAAGTGCGACGACTGGGAGACCTTCAAAACGGAGATTCAGAAAGGAGGTTTCCTGCTCTGCCACTGGGACGGTACGCCAGAGACCGAGGAGAAAATCAAGGAGGAGACCAAGGCGACCATCCGTTGCATCCCGATGGATTC
>CAMNQO010000084.1 GCA_946549475.1 uncultured Bacteroidales bacterium | reverse complement strand
CGGCAGCTCCGCAGCCCAGCAGGATGGTGATATCGCGATAGGAAAGTCCGGCTTTTTGGGCCACATTGGAACCGATGGCCGCTCCGGTATAGACCATCGGAGCCTCCGCACCGACGCTGCCGCCGAAACCGATGGTCACGGCACTCGTCACCAGCGAAGACCAGGTATTGTGGGGTTTGATGCGGGATTCGCTCTTGGAAACGGCCAGCAGCACCTTGGTGACCCCGTGTCCGATGTCATCCCGGACAAAATAGCGGACAATCAGCAGGGACAGCAGCATACCGACACCCGGATAGACCAGGTAAAGCAGGTGCCAGCCCCAGCCGTCGTTTCCCATCCAGCCGGTCAGCGCCTGCTGAATCAGATGAATGGTCCCGTGGAGCAGCACGGCGGCCAGGCCGCACAGGATGCCGACGAGCACCGAAAGGACAAGCGTCTTCCGATGGTCGGTCCAGTTGTGGAAATCCAGATTCAGTTTCATACAAAAAAGGACGGCTAACCGTCCTTAAAAGGTAATATCAGTTCCGATTATTCGTCGGATGCATCCTCATCTCCGCCACCGTATTGGGAGATATTGTCGTCGGGCAGCGTAGAATCGCTGTCGCTGTCCCCTTCGTCATCATCGTCCTCGTCGAGCCATTTGTCCACGTCATCCAAATCATCCACCTTCATCTGGACTTTCACCAGATAGATGGCCGTAGGAATTTCAATCGTAACGGTGTAAATGCTCGTCCCGTCGGGTTTTTCAATCTTCTGAACATCGGGCAGATAATCCACAGCCCCTCTCGGATACTTTTCCTCAAACGCCGCAGCCACCTCTTCCGGCATATTGCCATAACTGATGACGGCTCTCTTTTTCTGATCTCCCATAATCTACGCTTCGTTTATATGTTTGCGGCTGCAAGTATAGGACTTTTTTTTACGATAAAAAAATTTTTTACCAAAAAATAAATGCCCTCATTTGAATTTTTTCCAAATCCACTCGACCATCGGGTTCGGAAGCAGATGAATCAAAGGGGGCAGATACCAGTTCATCAGGCCGGGCCGGACAGTCCTCCGGCGGCGGAACATACCGCGCAAGGCCCGGCGGACGAGCCACTCGGGCGTCTTGATGACGCCGGTATGCACGCCCAGTTTCATCAGGGAAGGCTTGAGGCCGTACAGGGGCGTGGCGACGGCCGGCGGACAGACGACGGTCAGACCGACCCCGTAAGGCCGCAGTTCATAGTGATAGGACTGTGTGAAGACTTTCAGAAACGCCTTGGTAGAGGCATAGAGCGTAATCCCGGGAACCGGCAGGGAAGCCGCCAGGGAGGAGACATTCATCATATAGCCGTATCCCCTCTTCTTCATGCGGTCGCCGAAGAGGATCGTCATGCTCGCTATCGTCAGCATGTGCAGATGCAGGATGGTGTCGATGCGCCTGCGGTCCGCCCGGGCGTCGAGTTCCTTGAAAAAGAACATCCCCGCATTGTTGATGAGGATATCCACCTCCAGGGCGTTGTCGTCGCAGAACTGCAACAAAGCGTCCGCCGCATCCGGGGTGGAGAGGTCCTGATAACGGGCGATGGCCTTTACGCCCCATTCTTCGTGCAGGCGCTGCGCGAGGGAAGGCAGCAGTTCCTGCTGGTTGCTGACGGCGAGGATGTCGCAGCCGGAGCGGGCCAGCATCTCGGCATACATCAGTCCCATTCCGCTGCTGGCTCCCGTCACGAGGGCGAGCGGCGCACTCCCCTTCCGGGCGGCCAATGCAGAAACCTGTTTGCTGAAATCTTTCATCTTACAAAGTTTTTTCCGCCCGGTCGATCTCCTTCTGCAAGGAGGCGGGCAGCCGGTTGACACAGTGATGACACTTCATCTCCAGCGTGTACATCCGGCCGATACAGTAATTGGAGTGCTTGCAGCCGCTCCTTTCCACTTCGCCGCTACGCAATTTGTTGACGAAATCCGTGTCGTGGACCAGGGCACGGGCCATCTGCAGGCCTTCAAATCCGGCAGCGAGCACTTCCTCCATCTTTTCGCGCGACACCAGGCCGCCCACATAGATGAGCGGAAGTTTCACGGCCGCGCGGAACTGCCTGGCATCTTTGAGGAAATACCCCTCGCTGTAAGGCACGGTCGGAATCATCAGGCGTCCGGCCAGGGCCAGACCGGCCTTGAGCCACCAATGTTTCCAGTCCATATAGTGAGCCAGGGTCTTCAGGGGCATCGCGCCGCGCATCACCTCCATCGGGGCCTTGCTCACAAAACCGGCGCTCAACACGATGGCGTGTACGCCCAGGCGTTCCAGTTCCCGGGCCACTTCCAGGCACTCGGGCCGCTGCATTCCGCCCTTGAAGCCATCGTGCATATTCATCTTGACCACCACGCCCATATCGTCGCCCGCAGCCTGCATCACTTCGCGGATAACTTCCCGCATGAAGCGCATACGGTTTTCGAGGCTGCCGCCATATTCGTCGCGGCGGTGATTGGTATAGGGTGAAAGGAACTGGCTGATGAGATAGCCGTGTCCGGCGTGGATTTCCACGCAGTCGAAACCGGCTTTGCGGGCCAGACGGACCGCCTGACCGAAATCCCGGACCAGTTCCGCGATTTCCTCTTTGCGAAGCCCCCGCACGAAGGTCGGAGAATAGAGGTTGAATCCGGTCGAAGCCCCCACGGGCATACAGCCGCAGGTGGCACGGTGCGTCATATTGCCGCAATGCCCCAGTTGGATGGAAGCCTTGGCCCCCTCCGCGTGGATGGCGTCGGTCAGTTCTTTGAGTGCCGGCACGATTGCCTCCCGCATCCAGAGTTGTCCCCGGAACGAAAGGCCGCTGCGGCAGACGGCTGCATAAGCGACCGTGGTCATGCCGACCCCGCCCCGGGCGACGGCCGTATGATAGTCGAACAAGTCCCGGGATGGCGAATTGCCATAGGCCATGTTCTCGAAGGCTGCGGAACGGATGACCCGGTTGCGAAGCGTAACCGGGCCGATCTGTAAGGGTGTGAAGATGGGTGATTCCATTTATCAATAAATGAAAGGGATAATCCGTTTGGTATTGGCCGGCAACTGACCGGGAAATTCCGCCAGGTAGCGTTCGTGGATACGGGCGGCGCGGGGTGCCAGATTGGCAAAGGTCCACAGGGAGAACACGGCTCCCGCCCAGGACCAGGTCAGGATGGCGAAACCGGTCCATTCGAGCCATTCGCCGTAATAGTTGGCCGATGTGACATACTTGAAAAAGCCTTCACGCGGCAGGTAGTGACGGGTGTCCCCCGGCTGGCGGAGATGGCGGATGATGCTGTCCGAGCGGATGTTGACCAGCATGCCGAAAAAGAACAGCAGCGTACCGCAGATGAAACGGGGGTCGTACAGCCAGGAGACAGGATAAGCCTCCGGTGCTGAGACATAGAAGATCCATCCGCCCTGCATCATGGCATTCAGGACATTGAACAGCACCCCCATCAGGATGATGGAGAGCGGCATCTTCCCCTCGCCCCGGATGAGCAGCGGGAAAATGAACGAGCGCTGGAAATAATGCAGTTCAAAAAGCAGGAGGAAGACCAGTCGGACCATATCGGCACGCCTTCCGGAAAAATACCAGAGCAGCAGCATCGCCACGAAAACGGGCGCCTCCATCAAGACCCAGCCGAGACGGTTATTGACCGCCGGCCCCCACTTGGGGTTGTAAAACTTGCCGTAGCCGGCGTCCACGAAGTACAGGCTGGCGAAGACGATGACGGCCAGGCCGCTCATGAGCACGAGAAAAATATCGAACGGTGCCATCCTTTCCCTACATTCTTTCAGGCAGTTCGATACCGAGGATGTCCATCGCTTTGACCAGTACCTTGGCGATGGCGGCGATGAGTTCCAGCCGGAAGCACAGCAAGTCTTTGTCTTCTTCCTTGAGAATCGGTGTGTCGTGATAGTATTGGTTGAATTCCTTGGCGAGTTCGTAGGCGTAATTGGCGATGAGGGCCGGGGAATAACTTGCACCGGCTTCCGCCACCTTGGCCGGATAGGTCTCCAGCAGTTTGATGAGGCGGATTTCTTTGGCGGACGGACGGGCCAGGGGCGACAATGCGGGCGTAAGGCCCTGGGATGCCGCCTTGCGCAGGATTGAACAGATGCGGGCGTGCGAATACTGGATGAAAGGGCCGGTATTGCCGTTGAAGTCGATAGACTCCTTGGGATCGAAGAGCATCGTCTTGCGGGGATCCACCTTGAGGATGAAATACTTCATCGCGCCCAGTGAAAGCATGCGGAAGAGCCGGTCCTGCTCTTTTTCGTCCATGTCTTCGATGCGGCCGAGTTCCAGCGAAGTCGCTTTGGCCGTATTGTACATGTTCTCCATCAGATCATCGGCATCCACGACCGTTCCCTCGCGGGATTTCATCTTGCCCTCGGGCAGTTCCACCATGCCATAGGAAAGGTGGTAAATGTCTTTCGCCCAGGGGAAGCCGAGTTTGCCGAGGATGAGTTTCAGGACCTGGAAGTGGTAATTCTGCTCATTGCCGACAACATAGATGTGTTCGTCGAGTTTGTATTCATCGAAGCGCTGCTCCGCCGTCCCCAGGTCCTGGGTCATATAGACCGAAGTACCGTCGCCGCGCAGCAGGAGTTTGCGGTCCAGTCCGTCGGCAGTCAGGTCGCACCAGACCGAGCCGTCTGCTTCCCGGACGAAAATGCCCATGTCCAGGCCTTTTTGCACCAGCGCCTTGCCGAAGAGATAAGTCTGCGACTCGTAGTAGGTCCGGTCGAAGGAAATGCCCAGATTTTCATAGGTCTTGGCAAAACCCTCGTACACCCATCCGTTCATCATCGTCCAGAGGGCCCGGATTTCGGGATCGTTGTTTTCCCATCCGACGAGCATGGCCTGGGCCTCTTTGAGGGAGGGCGCGTTTTTCTTGGCTTCCTCCTCACTCATCCCCCCGTCCATCAACTCCTTGACCTCCTTGACATAGAGGTTGTTGAACGCCACATAGTAATCCCCTACCAGATGGTCGCCCTTTTTGCCGCTGGAGGCGGGCGTTTCCCCGTTGGCGCACTTTTTCCAGGCCAGCATGGACTTGCAGATGTGGATGCCCCGGTCGTTGACGAGGTTCACCCGCATCACCGAATGGCCGTTTTCCTGCAACAGGCGTGACACGGACCAGCCCAGCAGATTGTTGCGGATATGGCCCAGGTGCAGGGGCTTGTTGGTGTTGGGAGAAGAAAACTCAATCATGATATGGCGTCCCGTGGGCGGAAGGGTGCCGAAATGTTCGTCCGCCACGATGGTCCGGAGCGTCCCGTTCCAGTACAAAGGGGAGAAACAGACATTCAGGAAACCCTTCACGGCGTTGTAGGAGCCGATTTCCGGGCAATGGGCCAAAAGTTCTTCCCCGATGGCACGGGCGGTCATTTCCGGAGAACTGCGGGTGATTTTCAAGAGCGGGAAGACCACGAGGGTATAGTCCCCTTCAAAATCCTTGCGGGTAGGCTCCACTTGCAGGAGCGCATCAGGCACTTGGGTCTGATACAGGCTTTCCACCGCTTTGCGGGCTGCGGAAAGGAGCAATGCTTCGGGTGAGGTTGTCATTAGCCGAGATAACTTTTGAGCAGTTTGCAGCGACTGCTGACTTTCAGGCGGCGGATGGCCTTTTCCTTGATCTGGCGTACGCGTTCGCGGGTCAGGTTGAATTTCTCGCCGATTTCCTCCAGGGTCATCTCCTGGCAGCCGATGCCGAAGAAATACTTGACGATGTCCCTTTCACGGGGCGTCAGCGTGGACAGGGCACGCTCAATCTCTTTGTTGAGCGACTCGCTGACCAGTCCTTTGCTGGCGGCGGGAGACTCTTCGTTCTCGAGCACATCGAGAAGGTTGTTGTCCTCCCCTTCCACAAAGGGGGCGTCCAGCGAGACATGGCGGCCGGACACGCGGATGGTGTCGGCGATTTTCTCTTTGGGAACATCGAGGATTTCGGACAGTTCTTCGCTGGTCGGCAGGCGGCCGTGTTCCTGCTCGAACTTGCCCTGGGCCTTGTTGATTTTATTCAGCGACCCCACCTGGTTGAGCGGAAGGCGTACGATACGGCTCTGCTCGGCCAGGGCCTGGAGAATGGACTGACGGATCCACCACACGGCGTAGGAGATAAATTTGAAACCTCGGGTCTCATCGAATTTCTGGGCGGCCTTGATCAGTCCCAGGTTGCCTTCGTTGATCAAGTCGGGAAGGCTGAGGCCTTGATTCTGGTATTGTTTGGCAACGGAAACGACGAAACGCAGGTTGGCCCGCGTGAGTTTTTCCAAAGCCCTTTTGTCGCCCTGGCGAATCTTTTGGGCGAGTTCCACTTCTTCCTCCACCGTGATCAGTTCTTCGCGACCGATCTCCTGCAGATACTTGTCCAGTGACGCGCTCTCGCGGTTGGTGATGGACTTGGTGATTTTAAGTTGTCTCATATCTGTTTATAAAAATACTCCGCCTGAGAACCGTTGTCCCGGGCGGAGCATCTCGCTTATCTGTCAAGTTCAGAGTCCAAATCCGTAGTAAGACACCCTTCCGTTGCGGTTGACTCCCTCCAGAAGGACGGTTCGCTTTGCTTTCTTTGTCATGTCCAACACATCCTGCGGCTTGCTGACCGCCTGGTTGTTGACATACAAAATGATGAAGCCTTCAGGAACGCCTTGCTGGGCGAGTTTGCCTTCTCCGACCGAGACCACTTCGACTCCGGCCTTGAGGTTGTAGGCGTCCAGCAACTCTTTGGATGCGGAACGGATCTTGGAACCGAAATAGGCGACCGCGCCATCTTCGTCCACCGTTCCGTTCTCCTGGACAGTCCCTTTGAAGACCACTTCCAGTTCTTTCTGATTGCCGTCACGGACGACCGTCAACCTGGCCTTGTCGCCGGGATGGTAACGGGTAACCATCTCCTGGACGCTGGCACCGTCGGTAACGGTTTTGCCGTCGATGGCTGTCAGCACATCCCCTTTCTTCACGCCGGCCGCTTCAGCGGCGCTTCCTTTGGCAACATCTGCTATGTATACCCCTTTTGGCGAAGAAAGTTTCAATTCCGCCGCTTTTTTGTCATCAATATTTTGCATCGAGATACCGAGGAGGGCGCGACGCACCGAGCCGAAGTCCATCAGGTCGCCCGCAATCCGCTTGACGATGTTGACAGGGACGGCAAAGGAATAACCGGAATAGGCTCCCGTCTGGGAGATAATGGCTGTATTGATGCCCACCAGCCGGCCGGCTTTGTCCACGAGGGCGCCGCCGCTGTTGCCGGGATTCACGGCCGCGTCGGTCTGGATGAACGATTCAATCTTGAACTCTCCCGTCGTATTGGGCATGGAGCGGCCCTTGGCGCTGACGATACCGGCCGTGATGGTCTGACGCAGGTCGTAGGGGC
>CAMNQO010000083.1 GCA_946549475.1 uncultured Bacteroidales bacterium | reverse complement strand
CGGCCGCAGAGGTCACCACACCGGTAACCGTCATCTGTTGGGCGAAGGCGGTGAAACCGGCGAGCAACAGGGCCGATAATAAGAGTGATTTCAATTTGAACATATATTTTTAGGTTATGTAGTTCCGTGTCTTGCGCAACGGCGATAAGGGCTGTACGCTATCGGCAAAGATATGGAAACACGCGACAATCAAAGGCAACGGATGTTGCAAAGTATGCTTCAAATGTTTCTTTGCAACATTTCCGGTCAAGAATGAATCATCACGGCATCCATCCACTCCTGACCGCTGCATCCCAGTTCCTTCCGGATGTAGCGGTCGAGTTTGTACCGGGGCAGGCCCAGACGGCGGCACCACGCGGCAAAAGAGTCCGCACCGGATGCGACGGCAGTCCCGGTCCCCGTCGGTTTTTCCGCACGGACACGGATCAATGCCTCATATAAGATTTCCAATGCCGAATCCGGCGTAAGGCCCGGCTTTCGGGCGCCCAAGAAAGAAAAAATAATTCCCATATACTTTCATTTTGACGGCAAAACTGCATATTTTTCCTGACAGGGGAAAATATTTTTCCTCTCAAAAACACAAAAACGAAAAAAATTTTCCGTTTTTTGACTTTTTTTGTGAAAATAGGAATGATGCGTCCCGCCCGCCTCACCGCCGCAGACGGACAAAGATGCTCAGGGGAAGGATTTTTCCGCTGCGGTCGGACAGGGCCAGTTCTCCGCTTTCCAATCCGACCGGCTGTGGGGTTGCCGCAGAAGAAGCGGCAGGCAGATGGAAGGCCTGACGGACGACGGTCTCACCCAGCGTCGCGCTGAATCCGTTGGAGTAGAGATTCAAGACCATAAAACTGTTTTCCGGGGCAAGGATGGCGGCCACCTGGCGCAACATATCAAAGAGACACTCGTCCAACTTCCACTTTTCCCCGTCCGGCCCGTGGCCATAGGCGGGCGGGTCCAGGATAATGCCTTGATAGACATTACCGCGCCGAGCCTCGCGGCGGGCAAACTTGAGGGCATCTTCCACCACCCAGCGGATGCCGTCGAGGCCGCTGATGTCCATATTGGTCCGCGCCCAGGTGACGACTTGCCGCACGGAATCCAGGTGGGTGACATCCGCGCCGGCCGCTTTGGCGGCAAGCGAAGCGGCACCCGTGTAGGCAAAAAGATTCAGGATTTTAACGGGAGCGGCGCCTTCCGTCGAGCGGGCCTGCCGCACCAATTCGCAGGTATTGCGGTAGATATAATCCCAGTTGGGCGCCTGTTCCGGAAAGACGCCGACATGCTTGAAGGAGGTCAGGCCCAGACGCAAGCGGAATGATGGAACCGGTCCGGCCTCCTTCGCAGAAGCGGAAGCACTGCCCGGATAACGGACCTGCCACTGCTCATCCATCTTCTTGAGCCGTTCCCAGGTCCCGCTGTCCTCTTTGCCGGCCTTGGCAAAACCCGCCCCGGGCCGGAACCAGGTATGCGTCAGCCTCTGCCATTCGGATTCGGAAAGCGTCTTGGCCCACAAGGCCTTGGGCTCGGGACGGCGCAGAAAATAAGGGCCGAAGCGCTCCAGTTTCTCGCCGTCGCCGCTGTCCACCAATTCATAATCCGCCCACTGCGGCGAAGGAAGTTCCAGGGTCATAAGGCATCATTTTGAATGGTCAGTTCTCCGCTCTCGTGGTCGAGGCAGGCGCAGGCGTCTGCGGCAATCCAGTCTTTGAGAATGACGAGTTCGCCGCCGACGGGCAATGTCATGCGCACATCCGCATGGAAATGTCCGAAGACAAAATAATCCACCGGCTCACCCAGGGCCTTTTGCCGGTCGGCAAAACGGACGGCAAACTGATAAATCGGCTCATCCTCTCCCCGGAAGGCATAGGGCGTCACCCGGCGGCGGCGCTTGCGTTTGCTGCGGGACCAGCCGTTGCCGAGCGAAAAGGCAAAATAGGGATGCAGCATACTGAACAGGAACTGCAAGACCCGGTTGTGGAAAATCCAGTAAAGGATGCGATATCCCGGCGGAACGGGGCCCAGGCCGTCGCCATGCCCCAGACAGAGCGTCTTCCCGGCAATGCGTGTGAGATAGGGCTGCGTGAGTTTTTTCATGCCCAGTTCCTCAAAATAATGATAGGTCCACACATCGTGGTTGCCGGGAAAGAACCACACCTGCACACCCCGGTCCATCAATTCCGTCAAGGCCGCGAAGACCCGCACATAGCCTTTGGGGACGACATCGCGATACTCGTACCAGAAGTCCCAGATGTCTCCCAGCAGAAAAAGGTTTTCCGTATCGGGCGGCAGCGCACGCAGAAAGCGGACAAAGCGCAGTTCCCTGTCTTTCTCATCCGCGACCGTCAGGCCCAGATGGACATCCGCGACAAAGTAAGATCTGGCCATCGTTCAGGACAGGAAAATCAAAGTCAACAAACCCGCCAGGGCGCAATACAGGGCAAACCAGCCGAGCCGGGCCTTTTTGACCAGGGCGATCATGACCCGACAGGCGAACAGCCCCGAGACAAAAGCGGCGGCAAAGCCGCAGAGCAAAGCGGTCACGCCCACCTGCGAAGCAAAAATGTCTCCGCGCAGGACATCGAGGAAGGCTTCACCCAGAATCGGGACCAGCACCATAAGGAAGGAAAACTGGGCGACATCGCTCCGCTGCACGCCCGCAAGCAGTCCGGTGGAGATGGTCGTACCGGAACGGGACAGACCGGGAAGGACGGCGATGCTCTGGCCGACGCCGATGACAAAAGCTTGCAGCCAGGATATTCCGTTCCGTGCAGAGGAGGTCGCAGCCGGCACATCTTCCTTGCGGCCGCACAAGGCTTTGAGCCGTCCGTAATGGTCGGACAGGAAAAGCAGGAGGGCGGTCAGCAGCAGACACACGCCCACGACCGTCATGGAAGAAAACAGCGCCTCCACCTGGTCTTTGAAAAAGACGCCCACGATGAAAATCGGTATCATCGAAACGCCTATTTTCAACAGATAGTCCGTGCCGTCATTGTACCGCAGGCGGAACAAGTCTTTCAGCAGGTCCCGGATTTGCCTGCGGAAGACCACGATGGTCGCCAGCACGGTCGCCGTATGCACCACGACGACGAACAGCAAATCCTCCCCCGTCTGCACATCGATGCCGAGCAAACGCTGTCCGATCATCAGATGGCCGCTGCTGCTGACCGGCAGAAATTCGGTCAGTCCCTGGACCAGGCCCAGGATCAACGCTTCCAGCCAGCCCATCACTTCGATTTTCGCAGGATTCCGACGATAATCAGTGCGACACCTGCCAGGATGACAACGGGCGAAAGAACCGTGCGCCGGAAATCAAACATCGCATAACTGAACTGCCGGGGGTCGTCGCTTCCGCCACCGATCATCAGGATATAACCCAGCACCATCACGGCAAAACCGGCGGCCAGCAGAAGGATCCCCTTGCGGGTCATGGGCATCCGGGCCTCATCTTCGGGCCGGAGAAGGTTTTTTTTCTGATTTTCTTTCATCATTATTCATATAATTCACTGCGGTCCAGTCCGACCATCCGGCCCACCGTGAGCCAGGTGCTGCACAGACAGATGACCAGGCCGGAGAGCAACACGATGCCCATCGCGGCCAGGACGCGCTCCAGCGGAAATATTTCATAGAAAGGCAGCAACTGCCCGCGCAGGAAATACAGCAGTCCCACCAGGGCCGCACAAGCCACCAAGGCGGAAAACAACGCCTGGACCAGGGCCTGGGCCATAAACGGACGCCGGATAAAATTCTTGGTCGCCCCCACCATTTTCATCGTATGGATGGTAAAGCGGCGGGCATACACGCTCAGGCGGATGGTATTGTTGATCAACACAAAGGACAGGAACAGCAACAGCAAGATAAACCCGGCCAGGATCAGGGTAATCTTCGTAAGGTTCTGGTTCATCGCTTCCACGATGCCCTCCTGATAGGTGACATTGTCCACCAAGGGAGAGGCCATCAGGTTGCCGCGCAACACCTCCATGCTGTCCCGGACGACATATTCCCCGTTCAGGGTCAGATCCAGGGAGATCGGGATGGGAGCGGAAGAGAACACATCCAGGAAGTCCTCTCCCAGCAGTTCGGACATCTCTTTGATACCCTGTTCCTTGGAAATATAGGCGGACGATTTGATATAAGGGCTCCGGTCCAGTTCGGAAAGGAAAGCGAGCGCCTGATTCTCGCCCACATCCTGCTTCATCAGCACGGTCACACTCATATTTTCCTTGATATAACGGGAGAAACGGCCGGTATTGACCAGCAACAGACTCCCCACCCCCACCAGCGACAACACCAGAGAGATGCTGATGACGGACGACACCCAGGCACTCAGGAGCCTTCTCCGCAAAATATGGGACTGGGATTCACGCATGACGGTACAAAGTTACAAAAAAATTGTTACCTTTGTAAGAATTAGTGCCATTACGCCCGTAAAGGACTACAACAACATGATTATGGGAGAAACAAAAAGAGTTCTGTTCATCAATTCGGAGATATTTCCCTATCTTCCGGAGAGTCCGCTTGCCGACATCGGCCGTTACCTGCCGCAGGGGATTCAGGACCGGAAAAAGGAAATCCGCTCTTTTATGCCTCGCTATGGCTGTATCAACGAGCGCAAGCATCAACTTCATGAAGTCATCCGGCTGTCCGGCATGAACCTCATCATCGGCGACGTGGACCGTCCGCTTATCATCAAAGTCGCCTCGCTGGCCGCCGCCCGCATGCAGGTGTACTTCATTGCCAACGAGGATTACTTTCACCGGAAAGCCACGCTGACCGATGCCAAGGGCAAGCCTTTCCCCGACAACGCCGAGCGCGCCATCTTCTTTGCGCGCGGCGTGCTGGAGACGGTCAAAAAACTTCGCTGGGCCCCCGACATCATCCATTGCCAGGGCTGGATCAGCCATCTGGTCCCGCTCTACCTCAAAAAGAGTTACCGCAACGACCCGATTTTTGCCGGCAGCAAGATCATCCTGTCCCTGTACAACGACTTGCAGCAGGAGCCGTTCCAGCCGGATTTCCTGAGCAAAGCGCTGATTCCGGGCGTCAGCCGCGAAGATGTCGCCCTGCTGGAGGAGCCCACCGGCACGAATCTTGCCAGGATGGCGGCGCAATACAGCGACGGACTGATTTTCGGCAGTCCCGATGTGGACCCCGAAACGGAAGCGTGGTGCCGACAACTGGGGCTTCCCCTGCTGGAATACAGCCGGGAGGCCATCGACAGCGGCCGCTACATTGACGATTACAACGATTTTTACGAGCGCTTTTAAGCGATTGCAAGATGCTGAAAAGATACCTGTACGCCCTCCTTGCCGGACTGTTGACTGCCGTCTCCTGCGTCAAGGTAAACACGGACCTCGGGCAGAACCTTTCTCCCCGGGAACATCGCTACGATGTGTTCTATGAGAATATTCCCCTCAAGGACATCCGCGTCCGGCGCGTGGACAGCACCTATGCCTACAGCACCTACCGCATGGTCGTCGGCGCCGTCAAAGACGAACGGTTCGGCCTGACCGTCAAGTCGGCCGCTTTCACGCTCGTCCCCGTCGATTCCATCCTGAACTTCGGCCGGGAGACCGTCTTTGAAGAACTCTTCCTCACCCTCAGGTGCGACTCCCTGTCCGTCCCCGCCGACGGAGACGCCCGGGCCGTGCAGACGATGCGCATGTATGCCCTCGACGAGAACTGTGACATCAACCGGGCGAAAGACTTTCTCTACACCGGGGATGTCGGCAAGATCGACCGGGCGCTCGCCGGTGCGCAGCCGGTCACGGACTACACCCTCGTCTATGGCGGTGAAGACACGCTCAATGTACACTTCTCGCAGACATTCTACACCGCATTGGGCAACAAATGGCTCAGCAAGGCCACGGAAAACGAACGACAGGAGAAAGTCTATCGCATCGACCATGCCGATACGCTGAGCAACTCCTCGTACCAGAAAGACTTCCCCGGGCTCTACCTCACCTGCGATCCGCCCTCCAGCGGGAAAGGACGCTTCAACCTGTTCCAGGTAAAACTGGACATCAACCCCAGCAGTTATCTCATATCCGGCAACTATGCCGAACTTCGCTTCAAGGCCAAATACGGCGGGAGTACGGATTTCAAAGACACCTCGTTCATCTTTATGGTCGGTGCGCTCTCCGTGCCGAAAGACGCCGCCAACCTGCCCTTGCAGGAGGCATTCAACGGCATCACCCACACCCCCCTGACCGAATTGCCTCCCCTGGACGGCATGACGCTCAAGACCGCCACCGACGCGAAAGGGGACACATGGCATTACTACCAGGCCGGCACCAAAATCTATCTGGAAGGCGGAGCGGGGCTGCGTCCGGTGGTTTCCGCCGAAGAAATCCGCAATTCGCTTCTGAGGAGTTTTGCCGCGAACAAGGTGACGGACATCTCCAAAGTCATCATCGACAAAGCCTCCCTCGTCTTTACCTACAAGGCGTTGGACGACTACGACAAGATGAGTGATTACCCCAGGATGCTGGCCCCGATGCATGTTTCCCGTTACAACATCAGGGGGCGTGTTTACGGACAGACGGAGACCATTGCCTACACGGATTTTCCGCCCGTCACCGATGCGGGCGTAAGTGCCGAAAACCAGGGAGGACTGAACCGCAGCCGGCGGGAATACGCTCCGGACATCAGTTTCCACACCCAGCACCTGCTGAAGTTGGATGCACCGTCGCCGCAGGATTTGGAAAAGCAGGACATCTGGATGTTCATCAAGGCGCCGGAGACCATCGTTACCCAGAATGTGTCCAGTGCGGACAGCGACTACTACAACCGGATGCTGTATTACAGTTACCTCAACAGCATGTACGGCGGATATGGCAGTTACGGCTACAACAATTACAACAGTTATTACAGCATGATGTACTACTACAGCATGATGAATACATCCTCCGGTACGACTTCCAGTGTCCAGAACATGGCCGATGCCGCCCGCTGGTACAATGCCGTCCTCTGCGGCCCGGACGACCCGGAGGGCCCGGTATTGCGCGTCGTGTACAGCGTCCCCAAAGACTGCATCGGAGAATGACCTGCCGCACAGGGCAAGACAAAGAAAAGGGGATGGCCGTCCGGTCATCCCCTTGTTTGTTTTCCGAATCAATGTAAATTACTGCTGAGCAATCTTGCCTTCGATATAAGTGATGGCATCACCGACTGTCTGAATCTTGTCACCAGCCTCATCATCGGGAATCTTGATATCGAATGCGGACTCAAAAGCCATAATCAATTCGACGGTGTCGAGAGAATCTGCACCAAGGTCGTTGGTGAAACTGGCATTCTCCGTCACCACCGCGGGATCGACGCCGAGTTTATCGACGATGATCTGTTTTACTTTTTCTGCTACTTCTGACATAGTTGAAAATTATTAATGTTTATTCCT
>CAMNQO010000082.1 GCA_946549475.1 uncultured Bacteroidales bacterium | reverse complement strand
TTCAACAAGGATGTCATCATCTCCTGCGCCCAGGAGTCCAAAGGGCGTTATGACATTTGCTGCTATCCCGCCTCCTTCGGTACGGAGAATACGCTTACGCGCCACGATGACGATCGGTTGAAGTACTATTGGCGCCATCAGATCGGCACCAATACCGCAGATGCCGATGCGCCGGCCATGCAGGATCAGGGCGGCATCGTGATGGGACACGAGAACCTCGTCGTCATCGTCCCGATGAAATACCGTTCCGGGGCGAATAATCCGAAAATCGGGGAGGGCGGCTTGTATTCCATCTGGGTGGGCCGCACCGATGATGGCGGCACGAGTTGCTGGCGCGTGACGACCGGCAGCAATTATGTCTCCGGTGCCGCTGCCGTGGACAACAACGGCAATGTCCACTTTGCGACCGACCGGTATTATTATGTCGTCAAACCCAATACGGCCAGTGGTGGCAGTTATGAGATCCTCAACCAGATCGATCTGCGCAATCTTTTGCTGGCCAGCGGTTATCTCAGCAATTTCAGTTACACGGGCGTATGGTCTTCCGTCAAGATTGCCAAGGGTGGCAAGATCTACCTCAATGTCAATATCTCTTCTACGCGTGGCGTGACCTGTTGCTTTACCTATCCCGGCGTCACCGGCCCCGATGAAACATCGTCCTGGCCCCAGAAGGGAGCCGACCAGTATAACTCCAGTACCCAGCAATTGTAATGACGAAGACTATGGACAAATTGACCTATGTAAGCCCTTTGTCCCGTCCGGTTTACCTGTCAGGCGGCTCTCATCTGTGCGAGTATTCGGCCAGAGGTACGTTGCAAGATTACTACATGGAAGAAGAACAGCCTTGGGACTAACAGAGAAAATATGAAGGATAAAAATCAGTATGAGGCTCCTCTGATTCTGGATTTTCTTCTGAGCGGCCGCACCCGCGTGTGCGTCGGCGAGGGGTCTATTCAGGATTATGAGGTAGAAGATGAACAAAATGTTGACTGGTAGCAGTATGAGCATGAAAAAGAGGTATAAGTTTCTGTGCCTGCCGGCCCTGGCCGGCATGGCGCTTTTGTGTTTTTCCTGCGCCAAGCAGGAGACGGAGCCTGCTCCCGCAGGCGAAGCCGGCACCGCTGAAGTCCCCGGAAGGATGGCGGTGCGCACCATTTCTGCCGGCATCGTGGAAGAGACCGGACAGCCTGCGGCGGCCCCGGCGACCAAAACGGATGTGTCGGCGGCCGGCAAGGTGGTATGGAGCGAAGGGGATGAAATCGCCGTCTTCGCGGAGGGCAAGGCCTATCTGTTTGAACTGACGGCCGGCGCCGGCGGTGAAAACGCCACGTTCACTTGCTATGATGAGGATTTGGGAGACAAAGCCCTCGACGGAGTGGCCGTCTATCCGTATCAATCGGATCTGACATACAATGCCTCGACGGGGGCCGTGCAGGTCTATGTCCCGACGGAGCAGTCCTACACCCGCAGCAGTGCGCCGATGGTGGGCTCCGTGTCCGCATCGCGTTATTTCTTCTGCAACCTGGGCGGCATCTTCCAGTTTACCTACAACAATGTCCCGCCCGAAGCCAAATCACTCAAGTTTACGGCGACGACGGACCTTTCGGGCATCTTTACCCTGTCCTCGACGGCCGACCGGCTGACGGCGGGCAAGGAAAGTACACCGCTGGCGACGGAAAATACCAAGGAAATCCATGTCGCCATCCCCGTGGCCCGTCCCGACGGGACCGTGACGGTACAGGTGCCGGTGCCTGCCGGCAATTACAGCGGCTTTTCCATCGCCCTGTGCAACGCTTCCGGCGAGGAAATTACCGGGATGCCCGGCTTGCCGGACACCCGCAAGGCACCTTCTGCGACCATCAAGGCCACGGTCAACAAACTTTCCCCCATCAAGGCCATCACCCTGCCCGAAGGCGTCAAGGTCCAATGGATCTGGGACAACGACGGGGCCCTGGGTACTTTTTCCGGCAATGTCCCGGCCATCGATGCGGCGGGCAATGTCTATGTCCAAAATTCAAACGACAACAAGTTGTTCAAGATTGACCGTAACGGGCAAAAAGTCTGGGAATTCCCTTTGACGGGTATTTCCGGCCGCAACGATTCCAGTCCTTCTTTGGAAGACGATGGATCTGTGGTCTATGCTTTCGGCGGCAATACCACCGCTGTGCTCTATGCAGTCAATGCTTCTGCCGGAACGCAGAAATGGAAATTTACCGGGTGGCCGACTTGGGGAACAAATGGTACAGCCAAAGGCAGGGTCGCTGTCGGTGATGGAGATTTCATTTATGTTCCGCTGGAGGGCGGGACCAATACATTGGTCTCCGTCAGGAAGTCCGATGGAGCCCGGGTGGCTTACTCCTCGTCTGCGGCCGACGGTACCACAGCCTTGAGCAACGGCACCTGTGAGGTCGCGATTTCTGCGGAAGGGGCGGTCGTATTGCAGACGCTCAACGGAGCCTATGTGATGAAACAGTCCCTGCTGGACAATCCGACCCAAGAGCACGCTACGAACGGAAAATATGTTCCGTTTTCCTACCGGGACCTCTGGCCGGCCACCTGGGGGGCTTTCGGCTGGGGGACACAGGGCGTCGTCTGCGGGAAAAAAGGTCCGACGACCGGGAAAAATGTGATTGTTTCCTGCGCGCAGGAAAAACTGGACAATTCGGGCACCATCGTCGGCAGCCGTTTTGATGTCTATTGCTCGAGTGCGGAGGAAGCACTCGCCTGCAATTTGTACAGGCAGGCGGATGTGGCCTATGATAATTCAGACTGGCACGCGTACTGGCGTTACCAATACGGGACGCATTCGCTGGCCGGACGCCCCGGTACGCAGGACCAAGGCGGTATCATATTGGGACACAACGACCTGGAAGTGCTTCTTCCTCTCAAGGCCAATGAGGTCAGCACGGGGAAGGATGACCAATCCCGTCCCGTGGGACCGGCTGGAATCGTTGCCATATGGATGGATCGATATGACACGAAACCGAGCAGCCGGTCAGCGACCACTTCGTGGCGTTTCAATCTCAGTTCATCAGCGTATGCCGATGCGAGCACGCACAACATAGAATCCACCCCTGAGATATCCGGCTCTCCGGCGGTGGATAACAACGGTTGGGTGCATGTGGGATCCCGCGAGAATTATTACATTATATCCACATCGTCTCTCAGTCCCTATACCATCACTCAACTTTCCAAGGTGAACTGGGCGGACCTGCTCAACGCCAGCGGCGCCCTGTCCAAGACGGTCCGTTCCGCCAACAGTTGGACCAGCGTCAAGATAGGTGACGACGGAAGAATCTACTTCAACCTGTACTGTACCTATACCGATTCAACGACAGGCGGGGCCGTTCTGTGCCTGACTTATCCCGGCGTCACGAGTCCGGATCCTACTTCTTCCTGGCCGCAGAAAGGGGCCGACCCGCGCAACAGTTGCAGACAGGTGTCCGACGCCTCCGTCTGGAATGTCAATACTTCCAACCCCATTTCTTGGGACTAAACATACGAGCAAATGAGAAACAAGATATTATTCCTGACAGCCCTTGCCTGCGTGCTCCTTTCCTGCAAACGGGAAGAAGCCGAGAATGTTGCTTTGACGGCCCCCTTGTATTCCTTCAAGGCGGAAATCGCGCAAGATTATATCCCCGAGGATTTGAAGTCCGCCGTCAATCTCTCCGACGGCGCTTCCGCCTTTGAGGTGGGAGACGAAGTGTATATCAACGACGGTTCAAAATCTGGTATCTACCGTTATGACGGCAGTCGCTTCAACCTCGCCTCCGGCGAGGCGGTAAGCGCCCTCTATGCTTCTTCCTTTTTCCCGGCTTCGATGGTCGCGTCCGTCGGCGAAAACAAAAGTTTCCGGCTCGACATTCCGGCCGGACAAGTCTATACGACATCGACGCTCTCCAATCCGCCGATGTACGGGCGTTTCCTCTCCGATATGAACACCTTCCGTTTCTACAACCTCTGCACCATCCTGAAGGTTTCCGCATCCGACGGGACCGCGACCTCCGGGAAGACCATTTCCGCTGTCCGTTTCCTTTCGCATGAAGCAGGGATTGCAGGTGCCGCCACCTATGCCGACGGTAAACTGGTGATGGCGGATGACGCGGAGAAGAGCCTTAGCGTGACCGGGTCGCCGTCCTCCGTGGGCTCACCGACCGACTGGTATATCCTGCTGCCCTCCCAAGCCTATCCCGGCGGTTTTGAACTGTGCATCGAATTTACGAACGGTACTTCCTACACCTATTCCACCACGCACAATATTACGCTCCTGCCCGGCTATATCTCGGCGATGGAGGCGTTTACCTGCCAATATTTCAGCGGCGGCAGCGGCAGCGCGGCCAATCCGTACCGCATCGCCAACAAAGCCGACCTGCTGGATATGCGAGCCAAGATTACTTCATCCGGGACGACGACGCAATTCCGGGACAAGCACTATATCCTGACGGCCGACATCGACTTTGAAAACGGCTATTTGGGAACCATCGGGACGGAAACCTATCCCGAAACCTCTCAGCCGCACCAGCACTTTTCCGGCTCTTTCGACGGACAGGGCCATACCATCAGCAATGTCCGTTTCACCCGGACCCAGACCTATCAGCGCTGCGGACTGTTCGGCACGCTGGACGGCGGTACGATCCGCCGGCTCACCGTTACGGGTGCGAAGATGGCGGACACGAGAAAGGGCCGTTATGCCGCCATTCTGGCCGCCCGTGCCATCAACGGGGCTTTGATAGAAGATTGCCATGTCCGTTCTTCGACGGTGGTGTCCGACTCGACGGCGGTCGGTATCGTGGCCGGTGAACTCTCCGGGTCCGTCATCCGCAATTGTACTGTCACCGATGCCGGCATCACAGGAGCCGGAGGGAGCGGCAGTTACGGTGTCGGCGGTCTGGTGGGAATCTTGGACGGAAGCGATGCTTCCACTGTCTCGGGCTGCTCCTTCAGCGGCAGCGTGACCGTCATCGCCAATACTTATGCCGGCGATTCCCAAGCCCATCATGCCGGCGGTCTGGTGGGATATTGTTCCTATACCATAGGGACCGTCATCGAGGATTGTTCTTTCTCCGGGACGCTGACAAGTGCGGGCGGAGCCGTCGGCGGCATCGCCGGTCACATGAACGGCAACACCTGCATCCGTCGTTGTGAGGTCCTCTCCGGCTCTTCCGTGGAGGGCGGGGACGGCTTCAACAATGTCGGCGGTATTGTCGGATATGTCGGCAGCCGGACATCCGGCCGGAGCATGGGCGAGATTACCGCCTGTACTTTCCGGGGGAGTCTGACAGGCAAAGGCGTACAGACAGGAGGAATTGCCGGATGGGATGCTGACATTCCTGTCCGCGACTGCGTGGTGGAAAATGCCGCTGTCAGCGGCGGCCAGAACACGGGCGGTGCCTTCGGTGTCCTGAAGGACCAGTATGCCAGCCATGTGCTGGTCAGATCCAGCACCGTGAACATCAGTGCCTCGACCGGTGCCGGCATTGTGGCATCGCTGCAGGGCAGCGCCGAAGTGCTGGACTGTGCGACAGAGGGGACATCGATCATTTCCAGCCACAATACAGGAGCGAATGATACCGCCGCCAATACGGGCGGGATCGCCGGCTGGGTCGGCGGCGGAACCACTTCCGCGCCGTCCCGTATCGTCCGTTGCCATACGACCGGCGGCAGCCTGACAACAATCGGACGCCGGGCGGGCGGCATCGCCGGCGTCCTTGCCGCACCGTCCCTGGTCGATGAATGCTGGTCTGATCTCACTATTTCTACGACCAAAGGGCATGCCGGCGGCATTGTCGGCTCTTTTGAAGGTGGGAGGGAGGATTTTCTGGTCATCAACTGCACCTATTTCGGCGACAGCGTGTCCGAATCCACCAACACCAATGGCGCCGTGGCCGGCATCGTAGGGTCCGTTGCCTATGCGTATTCGACCGGAGACATCCAGAACGGTTATGTCGTCAATTGTTTTGCCAACCCCGGTTCCGTTTCTACGGGACAATATGCGGCGGGCGGTATCGGCGGCTATCTCTGCCGCCATATTCTCGACAATTGCTATTCTCCGATTCCCGCTTCTGCCATAACGACCGGTTCTACATCTCCCAATCATAAAGGTTCCGTCGTCGGAACGATGCGCCGGGGTGGACGCATTGTCAACTGCTACTATTTGTTCCAGGGAAGCGGCTCGCACGATACCTCGACCGATGCCGGCAGTGTCGTAGAAGATACCTGGAAACTGACACAGTTGACCGACGACCAGATGAAGGCGGCTTCCGCGAGCGTGACGATTCCCTCGACCGGTGCGACTGCGGCCAGCCTGACGGATGCGCTCAACCAGGGTGCCGCATACTACAACAACGGCGGCGACGGTGTCGCCCACCACGGCAGTCCCAAATATGGCATCCGGGCCAAATCCTGGGCGAAAGGTTCTTCCTATCCCTACCCGACCCTCGTCGGCTCGCCCCTCTGCGATGCGTCCGAAGACGATTACGCCCGCACGGTCACGGTGACCGATCCCAACCTGACCATCTATCTGCCTCCGAAGTCTTCCTCCAACGGCAAACTGGTCATCGTCGTCCCGGGCGGCGGCTACCACTATCTGGCGCATGTTACCGGCTACGAAGGAGAAGGCTGGGCTTCGTACTACAACGATCGCGGCTTTGCCTGCGCGGTGTTGCGTTATACGTTGCCGGGCGGTCACTGCGAGCTTCCCCTTGCCGATTTGGAAAATGCCATCCTCTATGTGCGTGAACATTCCGCCTCCCTGCATGTCAATACGGTCGGCGTACACGGATTCAGTGCCGGCGGTCACCTCGCATCCACGGGAGCGACGCATTTCACGGGTGCGGCAAAGCCGGATTTCCAAATTCTCTTCTACCCCGTCATTACGATGGGGACCGGCACGCACGCCAATTCCAAGACCAACTTCCTCGGAGCCAGTCCCACGGATGCGATGGTCACGCTCTATTCCAACGAATTGCAGGTGAGCGCTTCCACGCCCAAGGCATTTGTGATGTATTATGACAGCGACGGGACGGTGCCGCCCTCCTCCAACGGAGCGGCCTATGTCTCGGCCCTCAGTACGGCCGGAGTGTCACATACGGTCAAGGTGTTCTCCGGCTCCACCCATGGTTGGAACGATTCCGACACCGTGGACGGCAAGACCGCCCGGCAGCATCTGACCGAGTGGCTCGGTGCGTTGTAGTCAGTCGGGGAAAATGAAAAAGACTTTTGTTTTTTGCGCCGTCACGGCAGTGTTCCTGCTGTCGTTCTCCTGTACAAAAAAAGAAGAACCGGCCCCGGCTTTCGATCCCGGTCCTTCGGTGATTCCTGCGGATCCGGATGATCCCGGACAAGCGGACGAGCCTGAAACCGGCTTCTTCAGCGGCGGGCGCGGTACGGAAGACGCTCCGTATCTGATTTCCCGGCAGGCGGATTTGCTGCAACTTCGCGACCTCATCGATTCGGAGTCTTACGAGGATTTCGCGGACAAGTGCTATTTGCAGACGGAAGACATTGACTTTGAAGGCGGGGACAGCCGTACGATTTCCACCGCACCTTCACAGGTGTTC
>CAMNQO010000081.1 GCA_946549475.1 uncultured Bacteroidales bacterium | reverse complement strand
CGATGGGCAGGCCCAGCGACTTGACCTGACGGCCCGTCAGCGCATCGATCAACTGTTTCTCGCCGCCCTGGGGATATTTTTTCTTCAGCATGCGGATTTCGATACCCCGGTAGGCCGGATTGCGGTCCGCAAGCGTGGAAAGGACTTCGGAAAGATGTGCGACGGCTTCGGGCTTGTTCTCTTCAATGCCGATGATGCAGCGGGGATTGTCCAGGACCTTCTGCATCAGGGCCGCTCCGACCAGGACCTCGGCGCCGCGCTCAAGCATCACCCGGTAGTCGCTCGTCAGGTAGGGCTCGCACTCCGCACCGTTGATGAGGAGGAACTCGGCCGTCTTGCCCGGAGGCGGGGCCAGTTTGACATGCGTCGGGAAAGTCGCACCGCCCAGGCCGACCACGCCGTTCTGTTTGATGCGCTCGAGGATGAAGGCCTTGTCTTCGGGAATATCCGTCACCAGACGGTCGGAAAGGTCGATGCCTTCCGCCCACTCATCCCCCTCTACCGCAATCTCGATGTGCATCACTTTGTTGCCGGCCAGGTCCTCGCGCGGAGCGATGCCTTTGACAGTACCGCTGACCGGAGAATGGACGCAGGCGGAAATAAATCCGCCGGGCTCGGCAATCAACTGGCCGGCTTTCACCCGGTCACCGACGGCCACGAGGGGACGGGCCGGGGCGCCCAGGTGCTGGGCCATCGACACCCAGACCTTTTCGGGCAGAGGCAGCACTTCGACGGAACAATCGCGGGAGAGTTTGCTGTCGTGGGGGTGAACGCCCCCGATACGGAATGTATTAAGATTCTCCATCACGCTTCATTTTTTACGGTTTCGGAATCCGCGCCTTGGACAGTCGCCGGCGGAGTAACGGGGGCGGCAGCCGGGGCTTTCGGGACGGGCCGGGGCGGGAAGTTGACCGCATGGATGGCACCGGTCGGGCACTCTTCCACACACTTTTTGCACAACTTGCACTTCGTAAAATCAATATAGGCCAGGTTGTTTTCCACGGTAATGGCATCGTGGGTACAGACTTTGGCGCATTTGCCGCAGCCGATACAGGCGGACAGGCAGGCCTTGCGGGCGATGCCTCCCTTCTCTTTGTTGATGCAACTCACGAACACGCGCATGCCCCTCGGGCCTTTGCCCCGCAACTCAATCACGCCTTTCGGACACGCTTTCACGCAATTGCCGCAGGAAGTACACAAGGCCTCATCCACCACGGGAAGTCCGGTGACGGGATCCATCGACAGCGCTCCGAAAGCGCAGGCGGCGACACAGTCTCCGCAGCCAACGCAGCCATACGCGCAGCCCGTATCTCCGCTGTAGAGCGAAGCCTTCACCCGGCACGAGAGTTGGCCGTCATAGAGATTGGTACGGGGACGCGCCTGGCAATGGCCATTGCAACGGACCACCGCCACCATCGGGGCTTTCGCGGTAGCCTCGATGCCCAGGACGGCGGCCACTTTCTTCATCACTTCATTGCCGCCGACCGGACAGAAATTCTCATCCACATTTCCTTTTTCCACGCAGGATTGGGCAAAAGCCCGGCAGCCGGCAAAGCCGCAACCGCCGCAGTTGGCACCGGGCATCACCTTCTCAATCTCATCGATGCGGGGGTCCTCCTCCACCTTGAAACGGGAGGCGACCGCGTACAGAATCATCGCAAGCAAGGCGCCCAGGACTGTCAGCAGAACAATCGTCACTATCATAACACGGAACTTTATGATTGTTTATCCACAAATATTTTTTCCCACCGCGCACGCAGCAGGCGCAATACCATATAATATAAGCCGAGGACGGCGAAGGCGCACAAGGCAGCCAGCCATTCGGCCGGCGATGCCGCGCTCACGCCGCACAGGACGGCCAGAAAGAGCAAGAGGGGGTAAACATAGGAGAGCCGGACGGCCTTGTGCGCGAGGGTGCGGGGCAATTGACAGGCCTGTCGGACATCCTCTTCATGCCGGCCGCACAGGAATTGGGCGTGGCAGGCAGAACAACCCGTATGCTCCGACTCTTTCATCAGCGAAATGAGGGATCGCCCGTTTCCAGATAATCAGCCCCCTCGTCCAACGGCATGGAGTTCATCGAGGAGTCCATCTCAATGCTGTCTTCGGGATGGGCTTCGACCATGAAGCGGGCATCCTTGGCATCACTGAAACGCGCTTCCGACGCATGGAAAATCAGTTTGAGATCGCCGATTTCACCATTGCGGTGCTTGGCAATGATCAAGTCGGTATCTCCCTCCACCCCTTCATCCGGTCCCAGACCCTGATAGTTGTGCCGGTTGATGAACAGGACCATATCCGCATCCTGCTCGATGGAGCCGGACTCGCGCAAGTCGCTCAACTGCGGACGGTTGTTGCTCTTTTCACGCTGGACCGCATTGCGGCTGAGTTGGGAAAGGGCGATGATGGGAATATCCATCTCCTTGGCCGTCGCCTTGAGCGTACGGGAAATCGCCGCTACTTCCTGCTCGCGGAAACCGCGCAACTCGGGCGGTCCCTGCATCAACTGAAGGTAATCGACCACCACCAGGCGGACCCCCTTCTGCTTGACCAGTTTCTTCACCTTGCTGCGAAACTCCATCACCGGCAGGGACGGCGTATCATCAATATACAGCGGCGCCTGGCTGAGCGCAGCGATAGACTGCTCCAACTGGTCCCACTCGCCGATCTGCAATTTGGTACCGCCCTTGATTTTCATCGCATCCAGATGGCTCTCGGAAGTCATCAGACGCTTGACCAACTGCTTGGCAGGCATCTCCAGGGAGAACACGGCGACGGGGACATGATGGTCCACGGAGGCGTTGCGGGCGACATTGAGGGCGAAAGCCGTCTTACCCATGGAAGGACGGGCCGCCAGGATGATCAGGTCGGAAGCCTGGAAACCGAGGGTAATCTCGTCCAGACAAGGGAAACCGGAAGGGACGCCCGTATAGCGGTCGGTTGCCTTCTGGGCGGCTTCGATGTCGTCCATCGCTTCACGTATCACCTGGGCGATGGTCTGCGCCTCTTTGGTGACATTGTGGTCGATGGCATTGAAAATCTCGCTCTGAGCCATCGCGATGAGGTCTTCCATGTTGACGGCGTCGTCATACGCGGAGCCCAGGATCTTGATGGTCGCCCCGATCAACTCGCGCTGGATGAATTTCTGCTGGACGATACTGCAATAGTATTCCAGCATCGCGCCGGCCGCGAGATTGTCGGTCAGGCCGGCAAGCCATTCCAACCCTCCGACCTCATCCAAAGCGATGACTTCCATCTCTTTCCCATCCTCTTTCTTGCGCAGTTTGAGGCTGGAAAGTTTCTGGGAGACCGTATTGAGATCGACCGGGTGATGGGTATTGAAAAGACCTTTGATGGTCTCATAGACAATGCGGTGCCGGGCATCGTAGAAGGCTCTCTCATCAGGAATCATCGTGATGACATCTTCCACACACTCGGCATCCAGCAGCAACGAAGCCAGCACGGAACGCTCGAAGTCAAGAGCCTGGGGCGGGACTTTTCCCATCCCGAGCCCGACTTCCTCTATCTGGGCAGACAGGTCGGCCCGCCGAGGTTTCGCCTTGGCATACGTCGCTTTTGCCATGACTACAGACTACTGGGTTATTGTTCTTTATTGACCAGGATGCGGCCGCAGTACTCGCAGATGACCAACTTGTTGCCGGACTGGATTTCCACCAGACGCTGGGGCGGAATGATGTGCATACAACCGCCGCAGGCATTGCCTTGATAGACGCCGACGACAGCCAGGTGGTTGCTGTTGCTCTCGCGGATGCGGTCGTAAGCGATTTTGGTCCGCTCATCAATCTGCGCGGAACAACTCTTCCGCTTGGCCATGAGTGCCTCTTCTTCCTTCGCAGTGGACTCGACGATTGTCTCCAGGTCGGCCCGCTTGGCGGCCAGATCCTCTTCGATGATGGTCTTCTTCTCCGTCGCAATCTCCAGACGCTCTTTCAGGGAAACGATGGCATTCTTGGCCTCATCGATGCGCTTCTGGGCAATCTGGATAAGCAGGTCCTGATTCTCGATTTCCTTGTTGATGGCATCATACTCACGGCTGTTCTGAATCTGGTTCTCCTGCGCCTTGTATTTCTCCAGCATCGCTTCTCCCTCGACGATGGAGGCTTTGCCCCGGGCAATCGCATTCGTCTGCTCGTCGATGGCGGCATTGATGTTGGCAATCTTGCCTTCGATCTGCTCCAGGTCCTTTTCCAAGGTCTCCACTTCAAGGGGCAACTCTCCGCGCAGCCGCACCAGCCGGTCGATGGCGGTATCTGTCAATTGCAATTGATACAGGATCTCAAGTTTTTCGGAGACGGAATCGGCCGAATCGGCAAATTTCTTCCCGAGCGAGACAAAGGTTTCTCTCTTGTCTATCGGGGTTTCCACTGTTTTAGTCTTTTTAGCCATATAGAATTTGTTATATTTTTCGAGAACGACAAAGGTATGAATTTTCGCGGACTTCACAAAGATTTTCTCACTTCTTCCAACTCTTTCCGGATGGATTCGAGCGTCTGGCGCAGTTGCGTCCTGTTGGAGACTTCTTTTCTGTCGGCCTGCAGGCGGGCGGAGGCACCGTCCAGGGTCATTCCGCAGTCCTTGATGAGATAATGCAACTGACGCAGGATATCCAGTTGCTCCGGAGTATAGTAGCGGTTGCCCCGGGCATTCCTTTTAGGGGAAAGCAGGTGGGGAAAATAATTGGTCCAGTAGCGTACCAGCGTGACGCTCTCTCCCAATTCTACGGCCGCCTCACCGATCGAGTAATAGAGTTTTTCCATATCGTTGCATGATTTAATCCATTGAGCGCCCGGTACTGGCGGACAAAATGACCATGTCGGCATATTCTTCGGGCATCAGGTCAGCAAAAAAGAAAGAAACCGGATCCAAAGTCAGGGTATCGCGCATGATTTCGTAATGCAGATGCGGGGCGAAGGAGTTGCCGGACATGCCGACGGTCGCGATGACCTGCCCTTTTTTGACCCGGGCGCCCTGCCGGACCTTGATTTCGGACAGGTGGGCATAACTGGTACGATAGCCTCCCTGGTGCCCGATGACCACCCGGTTGCCCTGCGACTTGCGCGAATGGACCACCTGCAGGACCACGCCGTCGGCCACGCTGCGGACGGGATCGCCCGACGAAGCCATCATATCCAGGCCGTAATGGGTGGTCGGCACATGGGTAAAAGGACTGACCTTCGTCCCGATTCCCGCTCCGGTACGGATGTAATTGAAATTTTCCAGGGGCAGATGCATCGGCGGACAGACAAAATCCTTGTCCGAAGCCAGTTCGTAGATGCGGCGGAAACTGGCCTCGATCATCCGGGCACGGCGCTCGTTGCTGGCAATCCGGCCCGCCGTGGCGGCTTCCAGCGTCTTCTCCGCGACCGTGTCGCCCAACTCCAACAGCGTAATGTTTGCCATCCGGCTGTCGAAAGGGGCGTTGGTGTGGAAAATCTTTTCGTACAGACGGTCGTCGCGGTCTTCCAGGCCGGAAGTGACATCTTCCAGACGCCCGATCCGGACAGCCATCTCGCCGTAGGTCTTCTCGTAGGCCCTGTTCTCGGTCTTGAGCCGCTTTTCCACATCGGTATCGAAAAGGGAAGCGAAAATGACATAATAGACCAGGGAAAGGGACACCGTCACCACCAGGAACAAAAGGATGTACGAGACGACATCCGCCCAGGTAGAATGTTTCTCCCGGACCCGGAAATCACCGTCAATCTTATAGATGCGCCTGCGTCTGAACATATCGCTTACTTCTTGCCCCTGTTACGGATGGTCTTGCGGTCTTTGTGGACGGGCTGGACTAGGTCGGAAGACAGCCCCGTCTGCTCCTCGCGGGCCTTCACCATCTGGGCGTATTCATCCAAAGGTATCTGCAAATCCATATAATTGAACGGATTGACATAGTTTCCTTTGTATATCACTTCAAAATGCAGGTGCGGCCCGGTCGATTTGCCGCTGTTGCCGCTCTGGGCGATACAGTCTCCCCGGCACACTTTCTGACCGGGCTGGACAAGTATCATCTTCAAATGGGCATAACGGGTTTTGTAGCCGAATCCGTGGTTGATGATCAGGGAATTGCCATAGCCGAACAAATCGTGGCGCACCGTCTCGACCACACCGTCGCCGACCGCGTAAATCGAATTGCCGGGGGCCATTGCAAAGTCCTGTCCGGTGTGCATTTTCCGGTAATGGTACACAGGGTCATCGCGGTGGCCGAAGGGACTGGACAAATGATAATCGATGCCGGGGTAGAAGGGAGGAACGGCCGGTACGCAGGCCGCGATGTCTCCGCTGTGCCGCGCCATCTGGTCGACCTCGTCGTAGGATTTGCTCTGGACATAGGCCATCTTGGTCAGCAGGTCGAGTTTGATGAGATTGTTGTACAGACGGCCGGCCGGATCGCTCTCCCGCAGGTCATGGTAGCGGTTGACGCCGCCCAGTCCGGACAAGCGTTCATCCCGGCTGATTTCCGTCATGCCGAAAATCGTCCGGTACACGCCGTCGTCACGCAGGCTGAGGGCATCCAGACGGCGGCGGCAGTCCTCCATCTGCGAGGCCATGATCGCCATCTTTCCGTTCCATTCCGCGTTTTGCTTCTTGAGCAAGGTGGTTTTGGGCAGTTCCAGCCCGAACACGCTCGTATAGAGCCACAAATAGACGATGGAAACAAGGAGACTGCCCAGCAGCCACAGGCCGCCCCGGCGGAGGCGTTCCGGCCAGGTGACGACCCGCTCACGATAGTCGAGCGTGCCGGGATCGAACACATATACCTTGTTTTTCTTGCCCATCGTTGCTCAAAGGCGGACCGCCTTGTATTGGCACGGGTCCCGGAACCCCCGTAAAAACTCTTCCACTCCCATCCGGGCCTTGCCGGAAAGTTGGACTTCGACCAGATCGACCCAGCCATCCGCACAGGCGACACGCAGATAAGTCCTGCCGTCGCTGTCGATCGTTCCCGGAGCGGCGGCCGGATGTCCCGCAGCGGGAGCAGCATTCGCGGGAGAGGTCCGGGCAAAAAAGATTTTCAGTCCCCGGTCCGGCTTTCCTTCGGCCGTCAAAGTCGTGAACCCGGCAGGATAGGGACTCAGGCCGCGGATAAGGTTGCACAGCCGGACGGCACGCTGATTCCAGTCGATGTTGCAGGTGTCGGCGGTAATCTTGGGAGCGGGCTTGAGAACCTCGGCGCCCTGGATATAACTTTTTTGCAGACGCATTTCAATCTGCCCGTCCAGCAGCCCCTCCACCGTCTGGAGCACCAGTTGCGCCCCCAGTTCCATCAATTTGTCGTGCAGGGTCCCGGCGGTATCTTCGGGGGCGATGCGGCAGTTCTCGCGCATCATGATATGGCCGGTATCCATCCCCTTGTCGATCTTGAAGGTCGTCACGCCGGTTATGGCTTCACCATTGATAATGGCCCAGTTGATGGGCGCGGCACCGCGGTACTGCGGCAGCAGGGCCGCATGGAGGTTGAACGTGCCCAGGGGCGGCATGGCCCAGACCTCTTCCGGCAGCATGCGGAAGGCGACCACGACGAAGAGGTCCGCCTTGAGCGCGGCCAGT
>CAMNQO010000080.1 GCA_946549475.1 uncultured Bacteroidales bacterium | reverse complement strand
TAAAGGTCACGGCCGTTTCCGGCAAGAGCAGCAGATACCCGTACTCCGCGCAAATTCCCGGAGGGGGGACCTGCCGGCTTCCGCCCGGCGTGCTGACCAACTCTTCGTAGCAGGCAATCAGGTTGCAGAGACTCTCGGGGGTCTGCCGATGATAATACTGATAGGCGTAATCCTCGTAGGCGCTTGTCTTGTTGCGGTAGCCTCCCCAGCTGTACAGGTCGCTGGTAGTCCCGCAGGCACTCAGGATAACGGCTGCAAGCAGGAGCAGCGCGGCTTTTTTCATAACTCGACGATTTTGTGTTCCTGGACGGAAATGAAAACTGTTTTGTTCAACACTTCTTTGCCGTCGATGCAGACGACCAGTTTGTGCTGTCCGGGGGTGACGATGAGGGTGTTCTGCGTCGTCGCCTTGATATTCCGGTCTTTCTTCCACGCTGTCGTCTTGACCGTTTTCAGGGAGTACTCCGCGTTATCTACGGTGACGGAAATGGCGGTGGCACGGGGACTTACGAAGGACAGCATCGCTTCGTCGGCCTTGCCGGAAACTACGGTATAGGAGCCGGTGCCGCAAGCGGTCAGCAGAAGGGCGCCCAGCAGGGCGAGCAGGATTTTTTTCATATTCGTTTTATTTGTCAGAGATGAAATATTTGCCCAGGTCGCCGCCGTCAATGGCCTCGCCCTCATAGGTGCAGAAGGAAATCTCGGTTTCCGGCGTGTCGCCTACGGATGTCTGGACGGTGACGGTCCCGATTTTCTGTCCGGGCAGTTCGATGTTGAGACCGGTCTGGGGATTTTTCACCATTTTTCCTCTCTTGTAAACTTGGAACACATCGCCTGCGGCAAGTCCCTGGGAGACGCCGCCGGAAATGATGTAGGAGCCGTCCTCGACGGAGAGGATATAGGAACGCCAGGGCTTGTCCATACATTTGTTGATGATGTTTTCGACCAGTTGGCTCAGCGCGGCGGAAATGGCTTTGTCGCTCAGCGTCGCGTCGAATCCGGCCGAGCCGCCCAGTCCCAGGGTCTGTTTGCTCGTCGTCTCGGCATAGCCCTTGGCTTCATCCGAATAGACAATCAGTCCCGTTGCGGCTTCCACGAGCCGGATGCTGACGCCGGCCTCTACGGTCTGGGTCTTGGTGGAGGAAAAGAATTTCTGTTCCCCTTCCGTCTTGCGCCCGTATTCCGTGATGGAGCCCAGGATGATGTAGTCGGCGCCGATTTTGTTCATCCCTTCCCCGGCTTCGGCCACCAGGATGTCGAGGTCGTCCCGTTCCAGCAGGATGAATTTTCCGCTGGAGGCGAGTTTGGACGAAAGAATGTCCAGGGCCTGCTTGCGCATCGGGTCGTTGTCCTTGTCGTAAAAAATGCCTTTGGCGTACTGGGTCTCGTTGGAGAAGCGGCCGATGGCGACTTTCCGTTTGATGGTTTTTTCCTGCGCCGGGGAGAAAACGGGGGCGGCGGTCATCAGTACCGCCACGGCAAGCAAAAATTGGGTGATGGATTTCATGGGATCGGTATTATCGGATAACGATTTCGTAGGGGAGACGGGCGTAAGTCCTGCCGTAGTCGCTGTCCGTGAGGGAACGCAGGCTGCGGAAGGCTCCCTTGAAGGGAGTCCCGGCAAAAATTTCCTCTTCGGCAGGTACGCTCTGCAGGGACATCAGCAGCATATCCAGCATATTCGCCGGTTCCGGATAGGCGACCACCTGCCACAGGGAGAGGTCGCTGCCGTTGTCGCCTTCCGCGATGGAGGCGGCATAGGCGAGGGCGTCTTCTAGGGTGCCGGTCTCGTCCGTCAGTTTTTTGTCCAGCGAACAGGAGCCGGCCCAGACACGACCCTGGCCGATCTCATCGACATAGGATTTCTCCAGGCCGCGACCGTCGGCCACCAGGGTGGTGAAGCGGTCGTAAACATTCTCGATGGAGGCTTGCAGATAGGCGAGTTCGTCGCGGTCTAACGGACGCATGCTCGAGTACATGTCGCTGTGCTTGTGGGTGCCGACGCTCTCTACGCCCAGATGGGCCAGCCGGCTGGCGGTCTGGCTGAAGTCCGGGAAGAGCCCGAACACACCGATGGAGCCGGTGAGGGTGGCGTTGTCGGTGAAAATCTTGCGGCAGCCGCAGGAAATCCAGTAACCGCCGGACGCGGCGTAGTTGCCATAGGAGGCCACGACCGGTTTTTCCTTGCAGAGCAGATCGACTTCGGCTTTCACCTTGTCGGCGGCCAGGACGGAACCGCCGGGGGAGTTGACGCGCAGGACGACGGCCTTGATGTCTTTGTCCTTGCGCACGGAAGCGACCAGTTTGGCGAAGTCCGTGCCGACGATTTCCGGTGCCCGGCTCCGGGGGGAAGCCGTTTCAACGATGTCGCCGTCGGCATAGATGATGGCGATTTTGTCTTTGGCGCGGTAGTTGGGTTTTACCTTGAGTTTGGCGTAGTCGGCCAGGGAGATGGCTTTGATGTCATCGCGCTCGGTGCAGCCGTAGAGGACGCAGAGTTTGGCATCCATCTGTTCCTTGCTGACCAGACTGTCCACCAGTCCTTCCCGCAGGAAATCTTCGGCGAAATTGAGTTTCAATTCGTCTATCAGGAGATTGAGCCGCTCCGCCTTGATGCCCCGGCTCGCGGCGATCTGTGCGCACCAGGGGTCCCAGACGCCTTTCAGTGCGGCTTGCAGCTGCTCGCGGTTTTCCGCGCTCATATTGTTGCGGATGAAAGGCTCGCCGGCGGATTTGTATTTGCCGTGGCGGATGAGTTGCATGTTGACGCCCAGACGGTCCAGCAGGTCCTTGAGATAAAACTGGACGCTGGCCAGACCGGTCAGCATCGAAGAAGCGCCGCACGCGGAAGTCATGTAGATTTCATCGGAGACGCTGCCCAGGTAGTAACCCAGGTTGCCAGGCGTTTCCATCCACGCTATGATGGGCTTGTCGCAGGAGGCCTTGAAATGTTCCAGGGCAGCGCGCAGTTCTTCGACGTGGGCGGGACCGGCTGCGGTCTCATCAGGCTTGAGGTAGATGAATTTGACCTGGGGGTCCGTAGCGGCCGCGTTGATGGCGTTTACCGCGTCGAGGATGCCGAGCGTGTTGGCACCGTATTCGGGCGAGAGGGAGGCCAAGGGATTCTCCACAGTCTGCTCGGCCAGGGAGATGGCTGCCATGTCGATGTGCAGGACGGCTTTTTCTGGCATGACGGGGTCGGGGGAAGCGCCCATCGAGCCGAAAATGCCCATAGTAATCAGTACAATCAGCAGTACGCTGACCAGACTTCCGCAGATGACGGCAAAGAAGATTTTGAAAAACTTTTTCATCGTAATATCTTTATTTGTTATACGCAATTTTGCGGCACAAATTTACATAAAATCTTCCGATTTAAGACTGGTCGGCCGATTTTGGGATGAAAATCCCGAAGAAATGGGTATCTTTGCAGGATGTATGGACTCACTTCCCGGAAGGGGAAACGTATGGAAACAAATGCTGAAATACGCTAAATACGAGAAACGGGGACTGCTGATACTGGCGGTGCTTTTTTCCCTGTCCCTTCGAGGACAGGCCGTCCTTGCGCCTTCCGATACGGCGGGGCTCTGGCGCGAGCGCACGGATTCCCTGGCCGAGGCCACTACGGTCAGCGCCACGGGCGGAAATTTCATCTCCAAGCGTTCCAGCCTGCGGACGGAAGTCATTTCAGCGGCCGGCCTGTGCAAGATGGCCTGCTGCAACCTGGCAGAGAGTTTCGAGAACTCCGCCAGCGTGACCGTGGGCTACAGCGATGCCGTGACCGGTGCCCGGCAGATCCGCCTGCTGGGACTCAGCGGCATCTACACCCAGATGCTGGACGAGAATCGTCCGGTCATGCGCGGGCTTGGCGCTCCCTTCGGCCTGTCCTACATTCCCGGCCAATGGCTGGAAAGCATCCAGATTGCCAAAGGGGCGGCTTCCGTCATCAACGGACTGGAGGGCATCACCGGCCAGATCAACATGGAACATCGCAAGCCGACCGACGAGAAACCGCTGTTTGTCAATGCGTCCGTCATGAGCGACACGAAGATGGACTTGAATGTGGCCTCTTCGCTCCAACTGGGTGACCGGTGGAGTACGGCCATCCTCGGCCATGTGTCGGGCAATGTCGTGGGCATGGACCACAACCGGGACGGATTTATGGACGACCCGCTCCAACTCATCTACAGCCTCTCCAACCGCTGGCTCTATTATGCGCCGGAAGGCACCCAGGTCCGTTTCGGGGTCAAAGCCCTGCGGCACACCAGCCGGGGCGGCATGGTCGGAGAGCATGGACATCCGGCTTACGACAAGGACGCATACGCTCCCGGCCGGCCCTGGGGCTCGGATATCGCCACCAACTATCTGAACGGCTACCTCAAGGTGGGTGTCCCCCTGAACGAAGACAACAGCCAGAATATCGCCCTTGTCGCCGACGGTACCTGGCAGAATATGGATGCGTATTTCGGTGCGGATTCCTGGCGTCCGTCCCAGACTTCCGCCTTCCTGAACCTTCTGTATCAGAACGAGATGAGCGAGGCCCATCATTTTACCGTCGGCTTGAGCGGCATCTATGACGCCCTCTCGCAGAACTTGCAGCGGGCCGGATCCGCCGCCCTTGCGCCCAGCCGCCTGGGTATTGCCGGCGTTTTCGGCGAATATACTTTCCACCATGGAGAAAAACTGACCGCCATCGCCGGCCTGCGTGCGGACTGGTATGCGGAAAAGGGGCTCAAACTCTCTCCCCGCCTGACGCTCAAATACGCCCCGCTGGATCAGGTGGTCCTGCGGCTCAATGGCGGACGGGGGCTCCGTTATTCCCATCCGCTCATCGACCATCTCGGTGTCTTCTCCACCGGCAAGGCGCTTGATTGGAATTTTGCAGGCAATCCCTTGGAAGACGCCTGGACCTTCGGCGGCAATGTGACCTGGTATTTCCCGCTGGGGGCATCGGACAATGCGGCATTGAGCCTGGACTATTTCCGCTCGCAGTTTACCCAGCAGGTCATCGTCGATCGCGAACGCTTTGCCGATGCCATTTCATTTTACCTGCTCAAGAGCCTTGAGAACGGCCGCTCCGCGACAGACAGTTTCCAGTTGGACTTTTCCTGCGAGCCCGTGGAGCGCTTCACCGTCTCGCTGACGGCCCGCTATACCCATGCCCGCAGCACCTATGCCATCCCCGGCCTGCAAGGGACGCGGATGTGGGGGCAGAGCCGCGAACAACCGATGGTCTCCCGGGCCAAGGGCGTACTCAATCTCCAGTATGCCACCCGGCTGCGGAAATGGATTTTCGATTTCACGGCCTCGGTCAACGGCTCCGCCCGGGTGTATGATTTTATGAAGGATCTGCGTGCGGAGGACGGAAGCCTGCTCTATCCCGGCGGCCGTACGCCGGTCTATCCGCTGCTGTATCTTCAGGTGACCCGCCGCTTCAAAGGGGTGGATCTGTATATCGGCGGAGAAAACCTGACCAATTTTACCCAGAAGCAGGTCATTCTCGGTACCCGCAAGGCAGACGGTACGATCGATACCTCGCTTCCGAATTTCGACGCCAGTTGCGTTTGGGGCCCGCTGATGGGCATCAAGGTCTATGCCGGCGTCCGTATAACCCTTTGGAAAACCGTTTGATGCCATGAAACTGCTTTTGACCCTGGCCTTGCTGGCCGCTTTATCGGATGTTACCTTCGTCACCAGCATCCATTGCAAGAAATGTGAAAACAAGATCGAAGACAATCTTTCTTTTGAAAAAGGCGTGAAAGATCTGAAGGTCAACCTTGACGACAAGACGGTCCATATCCGCTACGATTCTACGAAAACCGATGTGGAGACCCTCCGGAAAGCCATCAATAAACTGGGATATACGGCCGAAGTCCAAGAAAAGTGACAAGGGCTGTCCCGACCATTGTTTGTACTTAAACCGCAATATTATGTTTGAAATCGTAACCAAAAAGATGCTGACCCCGACCATCTGCGAGATGGATGTCAAGGCTGAAAGGCTGGCAAGGGCGGCGCAGCCTGGACAATTCCTCATTGTCCGTGCGGACGAGAAAGGAGAGCGGATTCCGCTTACCATCAGTGATTATGATGCAGAAAAAGGCACCGTGACCATCGTCACGCAGAAAATCGGCGCTTCTTCCGCCGACATCATTTCGTATGAGGTCGGAGAGTCCTTCGCCGATGTGGTAGGCCCGCTGGGCATCCCTTCCGATTTTGTGGAGATGTCTCCCGACGAACTCTCCCGTCAGCACTATGTGTTCATCGCCGGCGGCGTGGGGACGGCTCCCGTCTATCCCCAGGCCAAATGGCTGCATGAGCGTGGCGTGAAGGTGGATGTCATCATCGGCGCCCGCAACAAAGACCTCTTCATCTATACCGACAAGATGGCGACGGCCTGTGACAACCTGTATCTCTGCACGGACGACGGCTCTGCCGGTTTTCACGGCGTGGGGACCGCGATGCTCGAAAAACTGGTGGCCGAAGGCAAACAGTACACCCGCTGCGTGGCCATCGGTCCGATGATCATGATGAAGTTTGCGACGCTCACCGCTAAGAAACTGAATATTCCCATCACCGTGAGCCTCAATACCCTGATGGTGGACGGTACGGGCATGTGCGGCGCCTGTCGCGTGAGCGTGGGCGGCAAGACCCGTTTCGCCTGCGTGGAGGGGCCCGAGTTTGACGGTTATCTGGTCGATTTCGACGAGGCGATGCGCCGTCAGAGAATGTATCTGGAGGAAGAAAAAGAGGCGAATGAAAGTCATGTATGCCGCATAGGCAGAGGTAAATAAGCGAAGATTATGGCAAACAAAATAGCAAGAACCAAAGCCCGCGAGCAAGAGCCGCTCGTGCGTGCCACCAATTTTGAGGAAGTCTGTTACGGCTTCAATCTGGAGGAAGCGCAGTTGGAAGCGTCCCGCTGCCTGCATTGCAAGAATCCCCGCTGCGTGGGTGCCTGCCCGGTCAGTATCAACATTCCCGAGTTCATTGCCAAGGTGCTGGAGGGAGACATCAAGGGAGCCGCTTCCGTCATCGCCCGGGATTCTTCCCTGCCCGCCGTCTGCGGCCGTGTCTGTCCGCAGGAGAGCCAGTGTGAAGGCAGTTGCATCCTCGGCATCAAGGGGGAGAGCGTGGCCATCGGCCAGTTGGAACGTTTCGTGGCGGACCATTCTGCCGCAGAGGCAGTCGTGGCTCCGGCCAACGGCATCAAGGTCGCGGTGGTCGGCAGCGGTCCTGCCGGTCTGGCCTGTGCCAGCGACCTTGCCAAATGGGGCTACGATGTGACGATTTTCGAAGCCCTGCACAAACTCGGCGGCGTGCTTCAGTACGGTATTCCCGAGTTCCGTCTGCCCAAGGACAAGGTGCTCGCCCGGGAAATCGATGCCGTACGCGCCCTCGGCGTGAAATTCGAGACGGATGTGGTCATCGGCCGTACCGTCACCATCGACCAACTCTTCGACAAGGAAGGCTTCAAGGCCGTGTTCGTGGGTACGGGTGCCGGTCTGCCCCGTTTCATGGGCATCCCCGGTGAAAATCTCAACGGCGTCTTTTCCGCCAACGAGTTCCTGACCCGCAACAACCTGATGA
>CAMNQO010000079.1 GCA_946549475.1 uncultured Bacteroidales bacterium | reverse complement strand
CGAGCAGGCCGACGGCCGCCGCCAACATCAGAGAACTAATCTTTTTCATAGCGATCATTGTTTATTTGCTACTCATAGGAGATTTCAAATTCCTCCAATCCTTCGGTCTTGGCACTTGCGCACAGGATGGCTGAGGCCGACAAAAGGACGATTCTGGCAGAGGGAGTTACATATTTTCCCGGACTTTGAAAAGGATTCATTGTTTTTGGGTTATTATCAATGTCGCAAAGACAAAAATTATCAGGAATAATAACAATTATTCGACGGCCCCGGCTTTGACGGAGGAAGGACGGGCCGTCCCGCGCTGGTCCTTGGAGAAGCCGTCGATACCGGCCGTCTTGAGCCAGGCGCCGAATTCCGGATAGTCATTGGTAACATCATTGGTTACATTCGTATTCGACGCTTTTTTGTCATTGGCGGTACAGGCCGACCAGGACCAGTAACAGTTCCGGTAGGTGCGCGGGGATCCGGCGTTCCAGGTCAGGCCGGTCAAGGTGGATGCATAAGCCCCGTTGGTAAACGAAGCGCCCTTGGAAGAAGGATAGTTCGTATCGAAACCTTTGCCGGAATTTCCGCCGACATTCTGGCACACATGGGTAATCTTGTTGGACATGAAAGGGCGGAAACCGGACCAGGGGCTGTTGTTGTCACGAGCCAATTGCGCTGCGCTGTCATTGACGAGAGAATAGTAGGTTGAAGAGGCATCGGTCGCCTTGGTGTTGACAATCAGATTATTCTCGAATGCCGCCCAATAGGTACCGTTGTAATCGCTGCCGTCGAAACGGACCAGGGAGGGAAAACTCGACGCAGCGTCATCAGCGATATCACCGGAAGAGCCCTGGGTCTGTCCGATGAGGGTGGAGTTGGACAGCAGGAAGTTGGTCGCGTTGAAATTGATCCAGCAACGCCATTTTCCCTTGGCGGACGCCCGGGTCGTATAAGAATTGTGGAAAGTGGCGTTGTTGATGCACAGGGTACCGCCTTTATAGGCATTGATGGTCGTGCCATACTGATAGAGGATGTAGTTGCCGTCGAACAGGCAGTCATTAAGGAAGGTCGTTCCTCCGATGCCGGGAGCGCCTCCCACAAAGAGTGCGCCGCCCTGATTGGCATAGTTGTCCAGAAAACTGCACTTGTCGATATAGACTTTGGCATACGACTCCCTGCTGGCGGTCCCGTTGTTGCCGCCGATGACGGCGATCGCTCCGCCGCAGTTCATGTGATAAGTTTCCCGCACCGAGGTGGCCGTGTGGTTGCCCTCGAAGGTCGTGCCGGAGATACGCACTACCGCCGGTTTGGCGCTGCCCATATTGCCGTCACTGATGCAGAGGGCCCCGCCGCTGAACAGATAGCCGTCAGCATCGGCATTTTCCGACGTATAGTTCTGATAGAAAGTACAGTCGCTGATCGTCAGCGTGCCGCTGGAACGGAAATCCACCGCTCCGCCGCTCCCGTTGGGTATCGTGCGGGTATCTTTGCTGACATTGTTGCCCTTGAAGAAACACCCCGTCAGCGTCAGATTGGTCTGGCAAGTGCTCTCAGCGGCGTTCAAATCATTGGAAACATGGATGGCTCCGCCCCCGGATTTTGCGGTATTGCCATAGAAGTTGCAATTATTAAAGGTAATCGAACTGGCATATCCATTCTTGCCAAGATAAACGGCTCCGCCGCCGTAGTTGGTCACGGCATTCTTTTTCGTGGCATCCGAAGCATCACCGAAAGTACAGCCCGTGAAAGAAGCGACGGCCGTAGCCGGTGCATTGCAATAGAAAGCCCCGCCCCAGTCAGCGGCCGTATTGCCGGTAAAATCACAATCGATGCAAGTCAATTTCGCATCGGTTGCTGATTCTGAGAACTTGATGGCCCCGCCTTTCAGGCTTGCCTGATTTCCGGAAAAGACGCAACGGGTAAAAGTCACATCGGTGATGCTTCCGTCCACACCGGCTGCGGCCCCTTGCCCCGCCCGATTGTTGCTGAATATACAGTCCGTAATCTCCGCATAGACTCCGTCGGCCAGCTGGATTCCGCCGATGGCATAGCCATTGACATTGTCCTCAATCACGCAATCATTCATACGGACACCCATTTTCGCGCCGTGAAATTCCAGGGCCGCCGCCCCGCCGCGATTTGTGCTGGAACCGCTGAGCGTCAGCCCGGTCAAGGACAGGGCGAGCGAATCGGAAGATGCGGGATATGCGAACAGAATCTGATAGGAAGAGGCCCCGGAAAGGATCGTCTCGTTGCTTACCGGGTCGGGTGTCAGACCGCCGGCGGCGGGATAACCGCCGACGATATTGACCTCCATGCCTTCCGCCGTAGCCAGCCCGGTCAAGGTTGTCCGGGCTCCCATCGCATAGGTACCGGCTCCGAGACGCAGGGTCACGCCGGAAAGGGCGTTGCGCTGCTCCTCCGTGAGGGCTGTCAGTACGCCGTCCTTTTGGAGTTGTCCGTCGTTGAGGAAGGCATACAGCCCCGCCTTGTCCATCGCATTGGCCCAGGAAGAGCCGTCCTTGTCGCCCGCTCCGGAAACCGTTGCGTACAGGTAACGGCTGCGGCCGTCGATACCGGATGCGTCGGTGAAATAATGGATGGCCCCCCGTACTGTCGCCAAAGCATTCTGATGACAGTAGGAATTGAGGATGTTGCCCGCGCTGTCATAAAAGCGGATGGACAGGCCCTTGTTCAGACTGAGTCCGGGCAGCAGGGCTGCATAGTAATTGCCTGCGCCAGCGACCGTCAGCGTGATGGCGGCAGCCGTCGAAGAGGCCGTACCCGCCTGGGGAATCCCATCCTCGTCAAAGGTGACAGGAAGGGTCCCGACAAGGCCTTCGCCGTTTTCTCCGGCAATCACGATGCGGGTGACGGATGCGCTGCTGACCTTGATTTCGAGATAGGAGACGAGATGGCGGAACTGCATGGAGGCAGCCGCCGGCGTCGTCCTGGCCACCATATAATTGGCCCCTTTGAAAGTCCCGTCCTGCACGGCAGGGATGGTCACGCTGAGCGTGCTGCCCGACAGGGAAGAGGTCGCGGAAGCGGGATAGACCGCATAAAGGTCCGTCACGGCGGTTGGAATGGCATCCGCCGTGACAAAGGTAGCGGACAGATGAGCCGCATCGTAGCCGGAGGCCGACACGCCGTCGACCGTGGCCGTGGTACTGCCCGTGGCATAAAAGACATCGGCGGCATCGTCGGCAGTCCAACTGACGGAAGCAGAAGCGTCCGTATCGGAAGAAATCGCCGTGCGCGTACCATGCGGCGCCTCCGCAAAGGCCTTCAACCGGACACCCTCTCCGGATACGGGACCGCTTTCCTGCGGAACAAATTCGGCTCTCTGACATGCGGTCAGGGCACCGGCCAGAACAAATGCTGCTGAAATGCTATATATCGTGTATCTTTTCATATCCTTGCCATTTATACATACACTTTAATCGGTCAGTTCTACCGTCTGACGGCTCAGGTCGTCCACATCGTCATGGGTCACAAGTCCGGCATTACCCGGATCGAAGGCGCCGGTCGCAACGGGAGAAGTACGGACACTGCCGCGCTGGTCCATATAGATGCCGTCGATACCCGGAGTGGAGAGCCATGCGTAGAAATCACTGTCGGCCGTCCGGATCCGGGAAGCGAGCGTCTCAACGGAAATCTTTGTCGTCGGCGAACCGGTCGCAAGTGTTCCGTTCCAATACCAGTAGGTGCCGGTGCGGGAAAGCGGATTGCCGGCAACCCAGCTCAATCCGCCGAAATAGGAAGCGGTTCCCTTGAAATTGACCGCGTTGGCCCCGTCACTTTCACCCTTGTTGGTAATCGCTACGGACTGGTCATCATTCCCGACTTCGGCCGGCACGAAAGGTCCCATTTTATTGGCATAGAAACAGGTATTCAAATCATAGCCGGTAGCTTTGGGCGCGTTCTGGATGAAAGAATATACCCAGTCCTGCGTCGGAGCGATGATATTGTTGATAAAGTGCAGGTCGGGAGATGCGCTGCTGTAATAGTCCAGACGGACGAGCGCCGCATAAGAGACCACCTCATTCCTTTGCATCGTCGTCCCGGTATCTCCGGACGAGCGCTGCGCCTGACCGATCAGCGTATTGCTGGAAAAGACACCGGACACATCGCAGATATCCACCCAGCACCCGTACTTTCCGGTACGGTTTTCGGTCCAGCTGTCGTGCAGGGTGCAGTTGTTCATGCACAGCCGGCATCCGTCCGCACGAAGCGTCGTTCCATAACCTGCGGCTATGTGGTTTTTCTCGAAGACGCAGTCGTTGACAAACAGACGGTACTGTCCCGAAGCGCTTCCGTGACAACGGACGGCACCGCCCTGCGTGGCATAATTGTTCACAAATACGCACTTGTCCATGCGTATGTCCATACTGGCGTCGCTTCCATAAGCGTTGATCTGCAGGGCGCCGCCCCGTATTGTATTGAAATTCGTCCCGTCCGTCGCCGTGTGGTTGTCTGCAAACGAACAGCCGGAGACCGTTACATTCCCGGTATATCCGCTCTTGTTGCCGTCACGGACAGACAATGCACCGCCCGATCCGGTACCGGCCAGCTTCGTCGTATAGTTGCCGGTAAATACACAGTCCCGCACCGAAGCATTGCCACAGGAACGGATGCCGACCGCACCGCCATATGCCACAGATGAGTTATCAGTAAAAGTGCAGCGCAAGATTTCGATGTCGGAATTGCAGGTTTTGTCTGTTCCGTCACAGCCGGCATTGGAGACTTCAATGGCTCCGCCTCCGCCGGAGGCGTTATTGTGGTTGAAGACGCAGTCGCTGACCGTAACCGGCTTCACTTCACTGACGCTGAAAGAAGTTTCGCCGCCGACATAGATACAACCGCCGAAACTGGCAGCCGTATTGTACTCAAAAGTACAATTGGAGAAGGTCGCTTCCGTATTCTTGAAGACAGCGGCGACGGCACCCGAAGCGGAAGAGGTATTGCGGGTAAAGCGGGAATTGCTGACGACCAAGGAATTGCCGTCGTTTTTGGGCATACGGAAGACGGTGCCGCTCCCGGTAGAACTGTTTTGGTGGAAACGGCATTTGTCCACATGGAAGTACCCGCCCGTTGCAGCATCCGGCAGATACAGGACACCGCCCGATGTGCAGACATTCGAGAGAAAGACCGTCGAGTCCCGGAAGGTACAATTCGCCCCGTAATTCGTCATCACACTGCCTTGATTGAGAATCTTTCCGGAAGCGGGGGTACCGGTGTATGTCCATCGGGTATCATTTCCTTCAAAGGTACAGCCGGCAAAATCCAGGGTGCCGCCGGTGACATAGAACACGCCGCCGTGCATATTGTTGAGGATATGGTTGGAAAAGGTGGTTCCGCTGAAATTGCAACTGACGGTCTTGTCCGCCGCCGGGTCTATGTAGAAGGCGCCGCCGCCGGCAGCCGTATCATTATCGTCGCCGCGTTCCGCCAACAGATTGCCGTCAAAAGTACAGTCGGTCGCATTGAGAACGACATTGTTACCGGATTTATAACTGTCATAACCGATGAAGACGGCGCCGCCGCCCGTCGTAGTGGCCGCCGCCGTGCAGGCATTCTCACGGAAAGTAACGCCGTTAAGATTCAGCGTCCCCCCTTGCAGGAAAACGGCCCCGCCCTTGCCGGCAGGATTGGCGACATAGTTGCCGGTGAAAGAGCCGCCGTTGATGGTGACATTGCATCCGGCGGATTCTATCCATAGGGCGCCGCCGTATCCGACGGTCGCAGCGGCCACCACTCCGTTCCCGGAAAAGACCGTATTGTTCGCGACCAGCGTAGCACCGCTTGATACCTTGACGGCTCCGCCGCAATCCTGGGCATTGTTGCCTTGGTGCAGAGCAACCAGGTTGCCGGAGAAGAGACAATCATTGAGCGTCACCTCGGCATTGCTGTCCGTATTGAGCGCCGCACCTGCAGAAGCCAGATTGCCGGAAAAAGTACAACGGTTGAAAACGGCGACGGCTCCCCAATAAATCGAGACGGCGGCGGATACATGGAATACGGCTCCCTTCGTGTTGTCATTGTCCGAAAAGACGCAATCCGTCATCGTGCCCCGCACGGTTTGGTACACCGCCTCCTTTTCGTCACTATAGAGGGCAAATGCGGTATCATTGGTCGTGGTGCCCACATATCCGCTGACGGTCATCCCGTTGATGGAAAAAGTATTGGTTTTGCAGAACTTCCACACACCGGAAGAAAGCCCCTCACCGGAAAAGACGGTCGCATTGCGGGAAGGGTCGGGCGGATTGGAGGCCGCATTGGCCACCGTAATGCCGGAAGGGTAGCCGCAGATAAAATTGAGCGGACGCGGCGTCACAGCGTCCGGCAGAGTCTGGGATGCAGGCGTAAAGGACTGGTTGTACGTGCCCGCTGCAATATGAAAATTAATCGTAGCCGAACTGCTGAGCCCTGTTTCGCTATGGGCTGCCGCCAGATACCCGGCCAACTGCGCGGCCGTCCAGGGAGAGTCCCAAGAAGTGCCGTCGCCCGCACCGTCGGCCGTGGACTTGACATAAAAGTCCCGGGCGAATTTGGTATTGAGAGTGGGGGAGAAATTCAGCATGCTGCCCAGCGCGACCGTCGTGGCGTTGCGCATCGTCGCCGATCCGATGGCTCCGTCATTCCCGTCCAGGAAAGAAAGATTCACACCTTCGGCGAAGCTCAACCCCGGCAGCACGGGTATCCAGGAAAGCTGCCCGACCGCCTGTGCATCCACGGTCACGCTCGTAGCGGTGCTTTCCGCCGCACCGGGCGTCACGGTCTGCGTATAGCCGTCTGCACCCACGGTCGCCTCCACCGGCAAAATACCGCTCACGGCAATGCTCCCGGCGTCCAGGCGCACTCCCCGGGCAGCCGATTGGGTGGAGGTCATCGTGATGAATGAGACGAGATGCTTGAATTTCATCTTGTGGGTCTCCAGCGAAGTACGCGCGAGGCACACGTCCGCCTGGGCAAAACTGCCGTCAACGCGCGTGCCGTCCGCCATCTGGCCGATGCTCACGCGCACCGTCCCCGTACCGTCCGTCTCCCAGTCCGTTCCTTTGGTAAAAGAATAGAAAGCTCCGGCCGGATAGATGGCATAAATCGCCTTGGCGCCCGTATAGACTTTTTCGACCGTAAACGTCGCCCGCTTGCCGTCTTCCGAGATTTCATCCGCCGTACCGACGACCCGGTCTTCCGCGTCCGGCCCCCAGACAAAAGTCACTTGATCACCGAGGTTCCAGGTAATGCTGCGGCCCGTACCGCCGGCACCGCTGCCCGGCTCACCGATACTCGTACGGGTGCCTTCGGCATCCGCCGTAAACCTCACCGTCACGAGTTCATCGGGACTGTACTTGGACGGATTTTCCACCGGTACGGGAGTGTCATCCCCGGAGGGATTTGACGTACTCCCGGAAGATGCTCCCTGCACCGTGTCGGCAGTCTGGGGATTTTCCTTTGTACAGGAAACGGCCATAGCCATCGCCAGCATCGCCGCAAAGGGAAGAATCGCAAAAATGTGCTTTCGAATTGTCTTCATATTCGTTCCTCCTTTATAATATTTCCCAATCGTCTCCGCCGCCTTCGCCGCCGTCGGAAATGTCGTCAATCTGCGAGCCGCTGCCGTCC
>CAMNQO010000078.1 GCA_946549475.1 uncultured Bacteroidales bacterium | reverse complement strand
CTTTGCCACCGCCCATCTGAGACATGCGTTCGGCGGCCAGTCCGCTTCCAAGGGAGCAGCCTATATGCTGAAACTGCGCGTCGCGCAATACGAATATGACCACCAGACGGTCATTAACGCCGCCCGGGAAATCCGGAATCTGGGCTATACCCTCTATCCCGATTTCGTCACCTTGTTCAAGGAGGAGGGGACCACCGACCCGGCCAACAAAGAGATTATATTCAAAGTCAATTATGCGACGGACCTGCGTTCCAGTTATATGACGATGCTCTGGTATCACTGGAATTCTTTCCAGACCACCTTGCCGATGGTCGAGAGTTTCTTTACCGTCAACGGACTTCCCATCAAGACCCTGGATGCCGACGGCGGAGAGTCCATCTCCCGGGATCCGACCTACGATCCCGACCATCCTTTCCTCAACCGCGACCCTCGCTTGCACATGTCCGTGCTTTGCCCGGGATATGAATACCGTCTGGATGCGCAGAACCGCTACCAGGCCAATTGGAGACCGTCCCAGTCGGACAATGTGTCTGGCTTCCGTCCCAAAAAAGGTGCCAACGAGACGATAGCCAACACGACCAACGACGGCTGTGACAAGATATTTATGCGCTACGGCGAAGTCCTGCTGGCCTGGGCGGAAGCGGAAAATGAACTGAACGGTCCGGCGAATGTCTATCCCTTGATTGATGAGTTGCGGGAGCGGGTGGGAATGGTCACCCTGTCGGCCTCCCTGCCTGGCCTGACCCGGCAGACGATGCGGGCCCTCATCCGCAATGAGCGCCGCGTCGAACTTTTCCACGAAGGCCAGCGTTGGTTTGATATCCGCCGCTGGAAAATCGCAGAAGAGGTCATGGTGGATGCCGTCGGGCTGGATGTTTCCAAGTTGAAGTGGTATGCGGGCGGGGAAGTGACGGAAGACTGGCAATATGTTCCCATGGTGATCGATGTCCGTTCGTTCAACAAGGACAGGGACTATCTGTGGCCCATTCCCATGAAAGAAATCAACGCCAATCCCCTGATTGCAGGAGACCAGAACCCGAATTATTGACCTTATAGACAACATGACCATGAAAAGAATCGGATATTTCCTTTTATTCTCCGTCATATTCCTGTTTTCAGCCTGTGAGCAGAAAATAGAATATGTTGACCCGACCTGGGCCCAGCCCATCCTTCCGGCGAAAGGGGCATCCATCAAAATCGATTACTTCCAACCCGATGAGACCGTGCTTTTTTCCTGGATTCCGAGGCCCAATTCTACCTACAAACTGTATTTTGACCTGAACATGGATTTCCGGAATCCCCGGGTCGTGGAAGCCGGAGCCAGGGATTCGTTCTCGATGTCCAGCAGGGACTTCCTGGCGATGCTCCGCGAAGTCTATCCCGAGTTTTCCACAACCAAGCGGTTTTTCTGGAAATTGGAACAAAATACCGGCGGCGAGATTTCCATTTCGCGGCGCTACTTCGATGCGTTCATCTACATCGAGCGCTTTGTCGATGCGCGGGACGGGGAAACTTACGAGGCCCGGCAGTTTACCCTGAGCGACGGCTCGGTGGTGACCATCATGGCCGAAAACCTGCGTGCCAAAGTCTATGCCGACGGTACGGAACTGCCGTCTCCTTACAGGGGCGGCCCTGGAGACGATCCGGTCTATATCAGCCGGGTCGGCGGATATTACCCTTGGGCGACGGCGGTGCGGATGACCTGGGAGGAAGCCAGACAGGCCACGCTCGACGGCGTGCCGGTGCAGGGTATCTGTCCCGACGGATGGCACCTGCCTTCCCTGGCCGAGTTCGACAAACTCCGGCAATACTGGGGGCCGAATGACGGTGCCAACAAGATCAAGGACCCTGCCTGGTGGCGGACCACCGGGACACTGACCAACAGCGAAAAGATGAATATCGTCATATCCGGCTACTATTGGGATGTCGATACGCCGGGCACCACGCTGGGCTGGAACGAATCCGGCAATCCGGTCGCCCGCTTCTGGAGTTCGACACCCTATCTGGCCGGCCTGCAACTGGCCTGGGGTGAGAATCCTACGGCGGACAACCCGGAAAAGGCGACCCACCTCTCCTTCTACGACAATTCCCAGGGCATCCATCTCCAAGGAGGTCCCATCGTGCCGGGGGTGCAGAACAACTGCTATCCCATCCGCTGCATCATGAATGAATAATCACCATTAAAACCAGCAATCGTATGAAAAAAACGCTCATAATCGTCGCAACCTGCCTGCTCGCGGTACTGACAAGTTGCAAGTGGGAAAATGATTTTTATGAAGTCGGCCGGCAGCCCGTCTATCTGACTGAGCCCGTCCGGGATACGGCCTGGGTCCTGAGCCCGCAGAAGCCCGATACGCTTTACCGTTTTTCCTGGAGTACAAAACGGCCCTACATCCAATACAACCTTGTGTTCAGTACCAACGAAGACTTGATTGCGCCTCGGGAGGATGTGCCGACGGGCATCTGGCGGACCTATTACCTGTCGGCCAGGCAGATTGATGCCATCCTGGACGCGATGGGCTTTGCCCCGGGCGAGCAGTGTCCCGTCTGGTGGTCCGTCGATGTGGAGGATCCCGAAGCCGGCTGGTGCGATGAGAGACGGCCGCTGACCATTACCCGCTTCGACGTGCCTCCCGGAGAATAATCGTTTTTCAGACAGGAGATTGCATCATGAAGCAGAACATCCGATGGCTGGGCTGTATCGTCGCCCTTTTCCTGACCGCCTGTCAGTGCGAGAAATCGTGGAAGGCATCCTATATCGACGATGAGGTCTATCTCGACGAGCCCGAGGCCGGGGGCATTGCCCGCCGGGACATCTCGGGCTACACCGTCTATTACATCGACTCGCGAAACGGCAACGATGCCCGCGACGGTCTCAGTCCGGCTGCGGCATGGCGGACTTTGAACAAGATATATGCAGACGGCTTGTTGCGGGAGGGCGTCGCCATCCTGCTGAAAAGAGGTTCCGTTTTCAATGAGGCGCTGTGGGACTTGCCGGGCAGCGGCAGTGAGGACCGGCCCATCGTCTTTTCCGATTATGGGGAGGGAGACCTGCCCCGGATTGCCGGGAGTGAGCATCTGGCCCTGCAACTGATCGACAAGTCGTATTGGGAATTTTCCAACATCCATTTTACGAGCCGGGTGCAGGAAGAGAAACCCAACATCGTCGGCGTGACGGTCCGTGCGGTCAACAGCATCGTCCGGCACATCCATTTCAACCATTGTACCTTTTCGGACATCAGGGGCTACAAAGACTGGCCGCTGGGCGGGACTGCGCTGCTGGTTTCCAACGCCGAAAAGAACGGGGCTGGTTTCGATGACCTCCGCGTTGAAAACTGCACATTCCGGAACTGTACCCGGAACGGTTTCAACATGTTTTTGGACGTGACGGCCTTTGAACGGTCCCAGAAGCGCAATACGCGCGTCGTTGTCAAGAACAATCTCTTCGAAGGGGTTCCGGGGGACTGCATCCTCGTCTCCGGGACGGACGGGGCCCTGATCGAGGGGAACATCGTGCGCTTCGGCGGAGAACTGGGCGTCGGTTATGCTACGCCCGGGCAATTGGATGTCAAAAGGCAGAATTATGCAGCGGCCATCTGGGTCTATCATGCCGATAATTCGGTCATCCGCTACAATATCTCGCAAGACTCGCATACCATGCGGGACGGCGGTGGTTTCGATGTGGATGCCGACTGCGAAAACACCCTGATCGAGTACAACCTCAGTTACAACAACTCCGGCGGTTTCCTGCTCATCTGTCCCACGGACGGCACGCCCCACAAAAACACCGTCGTCCGCTACAATGTGAGCATCGATGACGGTCAGCGCAATTTCCAGCGGCAGGCCCGGACGGAGAGCGGCCTGGACCCCGTACCGGACGCTTCGCTGATACAGTTCGTCAAGGGCATTGAAAGTTGTTATATCTACAACAATATCTTCGTCAAAACCCATTTCCCGGTCTCCACGGCCTGGAATGACAATACGGCGTTTGCCTTTTCCGACGGTTTGGGGGTTGACAGACCCGCCAAAATCTACATTGCCAACAATCTGCTTTATACGACGGCTACGGAAAAAAATCCCCTCTGGCGGACGGGCTCGGGCCGTCCGTTGGGAGAAGGAGTCGTCTGCTTCCGCAACAACTACATCCAGGGTTATTCCAACCGGGCTTTCGGCACGGAAAACGGTTATTACAACCATTCCAACATCTATCGGAGCGCAGCGGATCCCCATCCTTTCGTCGCACCCGTCGGCGAATGGGCCCCGGCCATGGATTTCCTGACGGCCCGGACCCGGCTCAAGTCCCACCCGGAGTCAGCGGTCATGAATGCCGGAATGACCTTGCAGGCACTGTCCGATATCTTTCCGCCGGATGCCGCCGTCTTCCCGGCCGCCACGACGGATTTCTGGAGAAGGGACATCGGTGCGGCCAGCCATATAGGGGCCTATAATCATTAGGCTTCCCGGCTATCGTCTTTTGCGGAATACGCCGGGTGAAACCTGATGGATCTCCTTGAACTGCCGGCTGAAATGATTGGGGTTGCAATAGCCCAGTTGCCAGGATATCTCGGATGCCGTGAGGCTGGTGGACAGGAGCAGATTCCGGGCCTGGTCCATTTTGATGTTCAGGATGAGTTTGGAGGGAGTCAATCCGGTCAATCGTTTGACATTCAAATAAAGTTTGGTACGGCTGATGTTCGTCTGCCGTACCAGTTGGTTGGTGGACAGGTCCGGGTCGGAGAGATGTCCGTTGATGTATTCCGTCAGTTTCTTGATGAAGATTTCGTCGGCATTGTTCAATGCTTGTTTGTCCAAGGGAATCTGATGGACACCCGAATAATAATCGCGCAGGACATTTTTCCTTCTCAGGATATTGTTGAGCCGCAGGATGAGTTCCTGCAGGTTGACGGGCTTTTGCAGAAACACGTCCGCCCCCGCCCGGATGCCTTGCATCCGGGCTTCTGCGGATATGCCGGAGGTGATGAGAAATACCGGTATGTGCTGTAGTTTCGGACTGTCCTTCACCTGGCGGCAAAACGCGAATCCGTCCATTTCCGGCAGATAGACATCGCTGATGATGACATCCGGATGATGGGATTTCAGCAAGACCAGCGCTTCTTTTGCCGTGGATGCACTCAAAATGTCAAAATCCGGCTGCAGTTTCTTCCGAAGCAGTTTCCGGGTATCACTGTCGTCATCGACAATCAGGACCAGGAATTTCGTCGGATCGTTTTCGCTCAGCAAGTTGTTCTGCTCCTCGATGTACAGGGTGTTGTCGATAATCTGGTCCACAATCTTGTTGCTGTCGGGTGACTGGCTGATTTCCTGGCTGTCATCCTGATTGACGGGCATCCTTACCCGGAAGATGTTTCCCTCGTTTTCTACGGACAGCACCTCCAGCCGGATGTGCAGGAGTTGGGCGATGCTCTGGACGATGGCCAGGCCGATGCCGCTGTTGGGATGGTCGCCGGAGGAGTCCGTGCGGTAATATGGCTGGAAAATGATGGCTTTCTGCTCCTCGGTGAGGCAGTTGCCCGTGTTGAAGACATCCATCACCAGGTCATCTCCGTCCCGCGCTATTCTCAATTCGCATCTCCCGCCTTGCCGGGTGTGTTTGATGGCATTGCTCAGCAGGTTGCCGAGCAGCATTTCCATTTTGTCGGCATCGAGCATCATCGGGAGCGTCTCTGTTTCGCTGACAAAGCGGTAGGCAATCTCTTTTTGTTTATACAGCGGCACGAAGGCTTTGAATATCCCCTCGGAAAAAGATACGATATCGTATTTCTTCATCTTGACCGATGTATGCTGCGATTCCATGTTCCGGAACTCCATCAGTTGGTCGATGAGAAACTCAAGCCGTTTCACGCTTCTTTTGAAGATGCCGATGTCGCTGTCCGGCTCACTGCTGGCAGGGATGATTTCATTCTGGAGCGTCGAAATAATGGACAATGGTGTTTTGAACTCGTGGGAAATGAAAGTGAAAAAGTCCAGTTTCAGCGCGTTGAGCCGGGTCAGTTCTTCCTGCTCGCGCCGGGCCTGGCCGATGAGCGCTTTCGTCTGCCGCTGCCGCCGGACAAAACGCCTGGCCAACTCTGCCGCCACACACAATAAGAAGAGGTATAGTACAATCATATACCAGCGAAGCAGGAACGGAGGCCTTATGACGATTTCTATCTTTTTTGAGGCCAATGTGTCTCCGTTGTCTGTCAGCAATTTCGTATGGAAGCGGTATTTCCCGCTCGAAAGACCGGTATAACTTATTTCGCGGGATGCCGAATGCAGTTCATTCCAATCGTTGTCAACATTTTCAAGTTTGTACACGCACTGGCTGGGAATCCCCTCGTCCGGCGTGAAGTCAATGCTGGCAACCTGGAAGGAAAGAGCGTTCTGACGGTTGCCCAGCGTGATCCTTTTCGTATTGTTGATGTGTTTTTTGAGGATGCCCGATTCGCCCGGCAGAACCGGATTCTTGAAAATCCGGAAGTCGGAGATGAAAAGTTCCGGCGGGCGTTTTTCCCGGATGGCCATATCTTGCGGCAGGAAGTCGATCAGGCCGTCGGTCGTACCGAAATAGATCCGCCCGTCCTTGTCGGTGTAGGAAGAGCGCACATTGAACTCATTTTCTCCCATCCCCCAGGCCAGGTTGATCCTCCTGACTTTTTTCTCCGGCGTGATCTGGAGGATGTTGTTGCCGGAGGTCAGCCACAGATTCCGGTGGCTGTCTCCCTGGATGTTGGAAATGCTGTAACGGGCCAGATGCTTGTCCGTAAGGCAGGTGATGAGCGTGTCTCCCTCGAACAGCAGCAGTTCCCCCTTGGCCGTTCCGAGCCACAGGCGGCCTTGCCCGTCCACATAACTGCACTGAAAATGATTGTCCTGATACTGAGGGTAGTAGAATTTTCCGACCTTCCCCGTCTTCCGGTCGAAACGGAAGAATGAGCATACATCCGTGATGTAAAGGTAGTCTCCGTAGGGGCAGATGTCGCAAAATTCATACTCCTGGCTTGTCGGACCAATCAGGCTCGCAAACATATTCCGGCCGTGCAGATAGACATCTACGCCTTTGTTGCCGGCAACAATCAGACTGTCCTTGTTGAGGGTATGCAGGGCATACACCTTCGTGCCGGTCAGCGACGACCGGTCTCCGGGCTGGTGGATGTAGTGCGCGATTTTCCCTTCGGGACCGATCCGGTACAAACCTTTGGACAGTGACCCGGCCCAGACATTCCCCGTCTCGTCCCGTGCCAGTGAGACGATGTTGTCATTGATGGGCGCATTGCGCTGGCTGATCTGCCCGATCCGTTCACCATCCGCATCCAGTATGCTGATACCCATGGAGTTGGTGCCGACCCAAAGACGGTTGTTGTCGTCCTTGACGATGCCGTTGGCCGTGATGACTCCCGTCTTTTTGCTATAGTCGGCCAGATTGCTGAAGCGGATGTCGGAATTCAAGTCTTTGACATAGAAGAATCCCGTGAAGAAACTGCCCAGCGCCATATTCCCGTCTTTGGTCCGATGAATCGCGGTGATTGTCGTGGTCAGGGTCATGTTGGAACTGTTTTCGAACATATAGTTCTTGAAATGGCTGTCGCCATAGTCATACACGGCCACACCGCTGTTGTGGCCGATCCACAGG
>CAMNQO010000077.1 GCA_946549475.1 uncultured Bacteroidales bacterium | reverse complement strand
CACCCTGGGCGTGTTGCCTGTCGGCTCCGGCAATGACTGGGCGAAAGGGCATCACCTCAGCCACCGCATCGAAGACTGGGTGCCCCTGTTGGAAAACGAGTCTTTCGGCCGGCAGGACATCGTGGAAATCACCTCGGGCGGGAAGAAGTCTTACATGCTCAATGTCGGCGGCATCGGATTTGACGCCATGGTATGCCGTCAGGTCAATGCCTGCAAAGACAGGGGACGCTCCGGCAAATTCTTGTATGTACAGTCCCTGCTGTACAATATTTTCCGCTACAAGCCCTCTCCCGTGTGCGTAAAGGCGGACGGCCGGGAAGTGTACCGCGGCCCGTTCTACTCCATCGCGTTTGCCATCGGGCCGTACTGCGGCGGCGGGATGAGACAATGCCCCGGCGCTGTGTTTGATGACGGATGGCTGGATATGACCCTGGTACCCAGGCTGCCCCTGATGACCCTGCTGACCAAGATGCCGCGCCTGTTCACCGGTACGCTGGACAAGGTTAAACAACTGGTATTCGTCAAAGGAAAAAGTTTCGAGATCGATGTCCTGGCGGGTACGGAAGAAATGATGGAAGCGGACGGGGAAATCGTCGCGGCCACGCCGATCCACCTGGCTATAGTTCCGGAGAAGATAAACATCGTCAGCATGCTGAAATAGAGGGAAATGGAAAAAGTATTCGACCCCCTTCGCAAAAAAGAAGTCGCCCTCACGCCCGAAGAGCGGGTCAGGCAATGGTTCATCCGTTTCCTGCATGAAGAAATGCAGGTTCCCTATCCGATGATGAACAGCGAAGTCGCCTTTGCGCTGGGCCGGAAGAAACTGCGGGCGGACATCGTGGTCTTTGCCCGCGACCTGCATCCGATGATGGTGGTGGAATGCAAACGCCCGGATGTCCCGCTTACGCGCGAGGTCGCGGATCAGATATTTCGTTACAATTATGTCCTCGATGTACCTTTTATCGTAGCGACCAACGGACAAAATACCTATATTTGCAAGAGAAATGAGACGGGCTGCGTGTTTTTGTCGCAGGCTCCCTCGTTTACACAGATGCTGGAAGAATATGAGCGTTACCATAACAGAGGGCTTTCTCGACCATAAGGTCTTCTCCATCGTATCGGATTGCGCCGACAGGATGGGGGTGCGGGCGTTTGTCATCGGGGGCTATGTCCGCGACTGTTTTCTGGGCCGCCCGTGCAAGGATGTCGATATCGTGGTGGAGGGAAGCGGCATCGAACTGGCCCTGTGCGTAGCCAAAGCCGTACACGCCAAAGTCAGCGTCTATAAGAATTTCGGCACGGCGATGCTGCGCTACAAGGACCTCGAAGTCGAGTTTGTCGGTGCCCGCAAGGAGAGTTACCATCGGGATTCCCGCAAACCCATTGTCGAAGACGGGACGCTGGAAGACGACCAGTTGCGGCGCGATTTCACCATCAATGCGATGGCGTTCAGCCTCTGCAAAGAGGATTATGGCGCCCTGGTCGATCCCTTCGGCGGCATCCGGGACCTGGCCGCAGGCATTATCCGGACCCCGCTCGATCCGGACACGACATACAGCGACGACCCGCTCAGGATGCTCAGGGCCATCCGTTTTGCCACGACCCTCTCCACGCCTCAGCGGCATTTTACCATCGTAGAAGAGTCCCTGGATTCCATCCGGCGCCAACTCGGCCGCCTGTCCATCCTCTCGAAAGAACGCATCGCCGAAGAATTCAACAAAATCCTGCTGTGCAGCAAGCCTTCACCCGCTTTTGTCCTGATGGAAGAGTTGGGGATGCTGCATGTCTTTCTGCCCGATCTGGCGCAACTCAAAGGCGTCGAGACCCAGGAAGGAAAGGGGCACAAGGAGAATTTCTCCCACACCATGATGGTGCTGGACAATGTCTGCGCATTGGAGGAAGAAGCGGGCGTGGGGCCCAATCTGTGGCTGCGCTGGGCGGCACTCCTGCACGATATCGGCAAGCCCCGTACCAAGAAATTCGAGCCCGGCACCGGCTGGACTTTCCACGGACACGAGTACATCGGCGCGAAAATGGTGCCGCACATCTTCGCTTCGCTCAAACTGCCCCTGAACGAGAAGATGAAATATGTCCGGAAACTTGTCCTGCTGCACCTGCGCCCCATCGCGCTGGTGACGGACGAAGTGACAGATTCGGCCGTACGCCGCCTGCTTTTCGATGCCGGCAGCGACATCGACGACCTGATGCTGCTGTGCCACGCCGACATCACCTCCAAGAATCCCCGCAAAGTGGAGCGCCTGCACGAAAACTTCAAACGGGTGGAGCAGAAGATGGCCCTGGTCGAGGAGAAAGACCGCATCCGCAATTTCAAAAATCCGATTACCGGGGATTACATCATGGAAGTTTTCGGGATTCCGCCCTCCCGCGAGATCGCCCTCATCAAGGATGCCGTCAAGGAGGCGATCCTGGAAGGGGAGATTCCCAACGAGTGGGACGCGGCCCGGGAACTGATGCTCCGCAAGGCTGCGGAAATGGGGCTCAAACCGATTGGTCCGGATGCAAGTTGTTGACGACTATATCGACTATGTACGCTATGTACGGCGCTATTCCTCCCGGACGGTGGAAATCTACCAAGATGTCCTGAAGGGATTTATCCGCCATTGCGTGGACGGCGGGGAGTCGCCCGGCAGCGACGCGGACTCTCCCGCAGATGCCGCGCTGCTCTCCGCCCTGACGCCTGCCCAGGTCCGCAACTATGAGGTCCACCTGCTGGACGCCTGCCGGATGAAGCCGCGCACGGTCAACCAGCACTTGTCCGCCTTGAGCGGATTCTGCCGGTATCTGATTGCCCGCAAATTGCTTGCATCCAATCCGGTGACCGGTGTCAAAAGACCGAAACAGGAACAGCGGCTGCCGGAGTTTTATCGGGACGAAGCGCTCGAAAACTACTTCCGGGAGACGGCCTGGTGGGCCGGCCGGGAGTCACTGGACCTGCACAAAGGCGAAAAAGGCGACCTTGCCCGCAACAAGGTCACCCGGGAGGCTTATATGCGCCGCATCTCGCGCCTGATCATCTCCATCCTCTATTCCACCGGCATCCGCAGGGCCGAACTCATCTCGCTCACGCGGGCTTCTTTCGACCCCCGGCGCAAGGTGTTGCTGGTGCGCGGAAAAGGAGACAAAATGCGCACGATTCCTTTGGTTTTTTCTTTGATTGAAGAAATTTTAGTATATTTGGATGCAGTTGAAATGTTGATGGATGGCAGGTATGGACCCGAAGATCCGCTGCTGTTGACGCCGGCCGGGGGCAGATTGTACCCCGCATTCGTTGACAGGGCAGTCAAAGCGGAACTGGGAAGTGCGGAAGGCATCAGCGGGAGGCTTTCTCCCCATGTACTCCGACATTCCCTGGCGACGCAACTGCTGGGCGACGGAGGCGATCTGTATTCGATCAAGGAACTCCTGGGCCACGCATCGCTGGCAGCCACCCAGGTCTATACCCACAACACCATCGCGCAACTCTCAAAAGTTTATCAATCCGCCCATCCAAGGGCAAAAAAAACGGAGGTAACCATGAAAATCAATGTCCAGTCCATCAAGTTTGACGCAGATGTCAAACTGCTCGAATTTACCGAAAAGAAAGTGGCCAAACTCGACAAGTTTTTCGACCCCATCCTTTCGGTTGATGTCAAGTTTTCCCTCCTCAGCGACAACGCCAACAAAAATGTCCGCATCAATGTCACCGTGCCCGGCACGAGCGTCGTCGCAGAGCGCAATGCCCACTCTTTTGAGACAGCCGTCAACGAATGTGTGGATATCCTCAAGGAGAAACTCACACGCATGAAAGAAAAACGCAACGAGTAGATCGTCCGTCGGATGGCAAAATCGGCAGTGCAAGATGCGGCATCGGCGGCCGCACAGATGCTTGAAGATGTCCGCAAGGGCATCTTCAAGCCTGTATATCTGTTGATGGGGGAGGAACCCTATTATATCGACATGGTGGCCGATGCCATTCTTCGCAACGCCATTCCCGAAGCGGACAGGGACTTCAATCAATACATCTGTTACGGCGCGGATGTCAACGCCGACGAGGTGCGCTCGGCGGCGATGCGCTATCCCATGTTTGCCGAGCGCCAGTTGGTGATGGTCAAAGAGGCGCAGATGATGAAGGATTACGAGGGACTGGCCGACTATTGTGACCGTCCGCTCGAAAGCACCATCCTGGTCATTTGCCTGCGGGGCGCGAAGGCCGACAAGCGCAAAGCGCTGTACAAAGCGGTGCAGAAAGCGGGTATCGTGCTGGAATCCACGCCCGTCCCGGACTACAAGATGCCGGCCTGGATTGTCGCTTACTATGCATCCCGCGGCCTGCAGATCAGTCCGGATGCCGCCGCCCTCCTGGCGGAGGATGCCGGCAGCGACCTGGGCAAAGTGGCGCTGGAAACGGAAAAGATGCTCAAGAATCTGCCCGAAGATACTTCCCGGATTACTCTGGAGGACATCGAAGAGAACATCGGCCTGAGCCGGCAGATGAGCGTATTCGAACTGACCAAGGCGCTGTCGGCCCGCAAGGGGAAAGAGGCGCTGCAAATCGCCTCCAACATGGCAATGGTCAAGAATTTCTCCATGATTCCGCAGATTGCCATGCTCTACACGCATTTCTACCGCATCCTCCGTTACAGTGTGGCCCGCAACGAGTTGTCCCCGGCCGAACGCGGCGCCTTCCTGGGTATCTCGCCTTTCTTTGTCAAAGAATACGACACGGCGGTCAATCTCTGGTCCGCGCCGCAGTGCATGAGCGTCATCGCGCTCCTGAAAGAGTATGATTATCTGGCGAAAGGCGGCGACGGAGGTGATCTCGACCAAGCCGGCCTGTACCTGGAACTGATCAGCAAAATATTGACGGTATGAACATGATTTCCTGTCAGCACATCAGCAAACATTTCGGAGAGAAAGTGGCGCTGGACGATGTCAGCGTAGAGATTCCCGCCGGCAAGATATTCGGACTGCTGGGCCCCAACGGAGCGGGCAAGACCACTTTGATCCGCATCATCAACCGGATTCTGGTCCAGAACGAAGGTGTCGTGCTTTTCGACGGACGCCCCATCACCCGGGAGGATGTGGCCCGCATCGGCTATCTGCCCGAAGAACGGGGGCTGTACCGCAAGATGCAGGTCGGGGACCAGGCGATGTATCTGGCCCGGCTCAAGGGTATGAGCGCATCGGACGCATCCGCCGAACTGAAACGCTGGTTCGAGAAATTCGGCATTTCATCCTGGTGGAACAAAAAAGTCGAGGAACTCTCCAAGGGCATGGCCCAGAAGGTGCAGTTTATCACCACAGTGGTCCACAGACCTTCGCTCCTGATCCTGGACGAGCCTTTTTCCGGCTTCGACCCGGTCAACGCCCAACTCATCCGCGACGAGATTCTGGAACTCGGACGGCAAGGTGCGACCGTCATGCTCTCCACCCACAACATGGAGTCGGTCGAGGAACTTTGCGACAACATCGCCCTCATCCACAAGTCCCGGGTGGTCATTGCCGGAAGCGTCGGGCAGATACGGCGGGATTATGGCCGGCATTATCGCAGCCTGGAATACACGGGCAAGGATTTGTCCGCCGCTGCCGGGGTCTTCGAAATCATCTCGGACGAAGCGAAGGACAACAGACGCTGCGCCCTGCTGAATCCCGTCTCCGGAGCGGACAATGCCGCCCTGTTGGACGCGCTGCTTTCCCAAGGCGTCAACATCCTGTCTTTCAGTGAGACCACGGCCCGCATGAACGATATTTTCATAAGTCTTGTCCAGTCATGAACCTGCACACCATCGGCGTCATTATCTCCCGCGAGTACCTCAATAAGGTCAAAAAGAAATCCTTTTTGATCATCACATTCCTGGTCCCTGTACTTTTTGCCGCGTTGACCATACTCCCTACGCTCATCATGCTCTTCGCCAAAGAAGAGGGAAAGAATATCCTGATTCTGGACCGCAGTGCGCTTGTCCGGGCCTATATGACGGACAGCGATCTGGCCCGCTATACTTTCTGTAACGGGACAGAGGAGGCAGATTCTTTGAAAGCCGCCTTGCCGGCTTCCGGCCAGGATGTCCTGCTGGTAGTAACGCCGGCGGGCGACAGCCTGTTCGACCTCAAGGCGGAGTCTTATTCGCTCAAGCCGCTGGGGGAGGATTTGAAGAAGGAACTCCAGGACAGACTTCGCCTGGCCGTCAAGGAAAAGAGGATTGCCGATTACAACATCGAGGGGCTTCCGGAAATCATAGAAAATGTGGATTCCGACCTATCCTTGCGCTCTTTCACCCTCGACAGGCAGGGGAATGAGACGGTCTCGGAGTCCGGCGTATTCATGACGGTCTCCATGCTGCTGGGGATGATGATCTTCCTTTTCATCACCCTGTTCAGCGGCGGCGTAATGTCCAGCGTAATAGAAGAAAAATCCAGCCGCGTAGTGGAAGTGCTCATATCCTCCGTCCGGGCTACGGAACTGATGTTCGGAAAAATCATCGGCGTCGCCCTTGTCGCTTTGACGCAGTTCTTCCTGTGGATCCTCCTGACCGGCGGGCTCATCGGCCTGGCCGGCGGACTTCTGGGCAAGGAGTTTTTCGCGCAGGGAGATATGCAGGCCATGCTGGAAATGAGCGGCGGCAGTCAGACGGGCATACTCCCGGCCATGCCGGAAAACAGTTTTGCGGGGGATTTGATGGCGACTTTGACTTCGATGCCCTGGGGCGAAATCATCCTCTGTTTCTTCCTGTTTTTCCTCTTCGGTTACCTGCTGTATGCTTCGCTTTTCGCAGCCATCGGATCGGCGGTGGAAAATGAGGCGGACACCCAGCAGTTGCAGATTCCGCTCACCATTCCGTTGATGCTGGGCTTCTTCATTACGGTCGCCGCCTTCAAGGCGCCGGACAGCCCGATCGTCTGGTGGGGCTCGATGATTCCTTTCACTTCTCCGATTGTCATGCTTGCCCGCCTTCCTTTCGGGGTTCCCGTCTGGGAAATCGTCCTGAGCATCGTCCTGCTCATCCTGACCTTCCTGGCCTGCGCCTGGGCATCCGCCAAAATCTACAAAGTCGGCATCCTGATGTTCGGAAAAAAGGGGAGTTTCAAGGATTTGTGGAAGTGGCTACAGATGAAGTAGCGCGTCAATCCGGGGAATGAGCATCGAACGGATGTATTCCTCTTCCATGAAGTGCGTCCCGTCATAAAGGGCGTAAGACTCTTTTCCGAATAGTTTTTCCCAGCGGCGTACGGACACGACACCGCTTTTCCGGTAGTGGTCCCTGGTCCCGAAAAAGGCGAAATAAGGATGCGCCGGGGTCGTGGCGGTCTTGCCGACAGGGCCGCTCCGGGCTGCGGTCGCTTCGCTCGTCCTGAGTCCTTCCCGGGCCGTGGCGATGGCGATGCGGTAGTGGGCGCGGTATTTCTTTAAAGTACCGAAGCGGAAATCCGACACCTGCCGGTCACCGGGATGCTTGGGGCGGTAGAGATAGTTGAAGAGGGGACGGACGCCGGGAATCAGGGCCAAGAAAGCGCAGCGTCCGAGCCACAGCGGCGCTCCCAGGGAAGGGGAGACGAACAGGTGCGGGACTGCTTTCAGCGTGCCGGAATCTTCGGTGCGCCAGAGCGGAATCCGCAGGGCTTGCGCGGCCCCCAGCGACTCTCCGATGACCAGGTCCGGCTGCATTTCCTCTGCCAGTCTGGCCAGGAAAGCGGCCGCTTTTTCCGGATCGAAGTCGTAGGTTTTGCAGATGACACGGACGGAGACCTGATTCCGGGCATAGTATTCCGACAGGATTCCCGGGATGCGGCTGTCACCTCCTCCTCCCAGACCGTGAACATAGAGAATCGTTTTCATACCGGGACAAATATACGCAAAATCTGAGAAAATTTTTTATCTTTGCGGGATATAATATCG
>CAMNQO010000076.1 GCA_946549475.1 uncultured Bacteroidales bacterium | reverse complement strand
GAAGCGCAGCGCACGCCCGAGCCTGCCGTGGTAAGCCTGCACGAGTACCGTAATCTCACAGCCGATGACACCCAGCGACCGGATGATTCCCAGACGGGAGGTATAGCCGTGCCCGATGACGACCACTTTCTGCCGGGCTTCCGCTTTCCTGGCGTTCATTGCTGATACGGTGTATGATAAACCATTGACCCGGTCATCTTCCGGAAGCGCAGTTTGATCCGGAGCGAGGCCGTCTCGCGCCGGTAGGCCCGCTCCGGCGCCGGGTCGTCCCGGTCTTCCAGGAAGCGGATGTCGGAGGCATCGCGGAGCCGGCAGTACTCCTTCCAACCGATCCGGCCGAAATACCATTCGTCCCGTCCCATCCGTTCGTTGAAATACAGGGCCGAGCGCGTGACCTTCGCCGTCTTGTTCCAGGGAAGGCCATTGAAGGACTGCAGCATCATCTGCGGCAGATTCACGCCCAGACGCGTGAACGAAAAGCCGGAACCGCCGAAACGAAGATTCAGTTCGCAGAAATAGATCTTGCCGCCGCTTTCATAGAAATCGATGTCGAACAAGCCCTTGAAGCCGGTCCGCAGGACCAGTTCCCGGAACTTGGACAAGGTGTCTTCCCAGCCATCCGGCGGGAGCACCTTTCCCTGGACGGCCACGCCGAAATGCCAGCCCTTCCCCATCTCGACGATCTGCATAATGCCCGGGATCAGCACGTCCTTCCCATCCGTGAAGCCGACCGTAGCGTATTCGGTTCCGATCTGCTTGTATTCTTCCACCAGCATCCGGATGTCGCCCCGGCGGTCGAAGGCATATTTCATACATTTCCGCAGTTCCGCCTCCCCGTCGCAGCGGGTGAGCCACATCTTGCCGCCCGCGACCGATGCCAGCGGCTTGACGAAACAGGGATACGGCACGGACGGCAGCGCGGCATCATAGCCTCCCGAAGACACGGACACGGCCTCCGCCACATTCAGACCGACGGAACGCGCCAGTTCCTTCTGCTTCATCTTGTCCATCCAGGCCTCCACGCTGTCTGCCCCGCCCCGGCCGTGCGGCAGGAGGAAATACGGGGAAAGTTCTTCCCGGTGCGCATCGACGAAAGCGGCCGAGAAATCGTTGTCCGGCACGATCAGCGGCTTCTTGCCCGGCTCCGCACATTTGTTGAGCAGGGTGTCCAGCAGCATCTCTTCGTTGTAATTCTCACAGAAAAGGCAGTCCGTGACATAGCGGCTCAATGCGTCCACCGGCTTCCTGGGCCGGTAGGGTTTCCCGCCGTTCGGCCGGGGATACAGGACGATGACGCGGCTCGAACAGCCGGCGGCCGCCAGGGAACGGATCAGTCCCAGCCGGCCCGTGAATCCCTGTCCGATGACGATGGCACGGCCCGTCAGGAAGGACACGGGGGACGAGGGCAGAAAAGGTTTCCGCAGGCCCGCCTTCGCCCTCGACAAGAGAAAGTGCATACGGCAGACGAAGCGGGAGGGCGGCGTTCCTTTCAGCCATTTGACCATCAGGTAGCTGAAGTGTTCGCCCCAGTACTGGCAACCGATGGTCCGAAATCCCGCTTCTTCTCCAATCTGCTGCATTCGCTTATTCTTCGCGTGAACGTCGAAGATCAGCCAGGAATAGCCCTGAGCCTGGGCATACGCTTCCCGGACCCGGCACAGTTCCCGGTAAACGCCCTGCCGTACATAAGTCGGCAGCACGGTGCCGAAACAGCAGAAGGCATAGACGCCGCTCCCGCTCCAGAGTTGGAAATAGCGCGGCAGCAGCGCCGCCGTCCCGATGACCTTTCCATCGGACACGGCCACGAACATCTTCCCCTGATCTTCGATCTTGAGCCGGATCTCATCGGCCGTCAAAAGGGCATTGCGGACGACGATCCCCTGGTTCCGGTTGGCCGAATGGGACTCCTGAACCACCTCGCGGATCGTTTCCCAGGAAACGGAGGCGGGCTTTTCGATAATCTTGAATTCTTTCATTTTGATTCCAGCAAGTGTTCAAGTCCCGTGACGGCCGTCTCCCGGTTCTGCTCGGAACGGAGCGTATGGAGCGCGAAAAGCAGGTCGTCCGGACGGATAGCCTTTTCCCGGAGCCATTTCCGGTAGGCCTTCGGAGAGATCCAGCGCAACAGGCGGGCCCACTTGGAAGGGCTCTTGAAAGCCGTCAGGTAGAGGACAAGTTCCCGGTCGCAGAACGTGCGGAACGCGTCGGCCAGGAACGCCTCGTCATCGAGCCGGGCGGACAGGGCATCCCAAGGAGTCAGGTCCTGTAACTCAGCCAGGCGAACAAACCGGTTTTCGAGCGAACGGACCAGGTGCCGGGCCACGCTTACCTGCCCGTCCGAGATTTTCAGTTCCAGCAGCAGTCCGCTGTCCGTCCGCCCCGGCAGGAAATTCTTCAGCAGGAAATCGCCCTGTCCGTAGATCAGACAGGAGGACTGGTGGTTTTCCGAGGCGCCGATGCAGTGGGTATGCTGCGCCACGACCAGGTCCGCCCCACTTTCCGCCATCCGGCGGAAGCGCTTGCGGGTTTCCGGCGAAGGATAAGGATATTTCTCGATGCCACCGTGGTAGGCGACGACCAGGTAATCACACTGTTCTTTCAACGCAGCGATTTCGCGGCAGACCAGCCATTCATCATACAGCCATACGCCCGGCGTGTCTTTCCCGGGCCGGTTGTACATCGTTTCCGCCACATTGTAGAAGCCGATGCGGAGCCCGCCCACCTCGCGGATGAACGTGCGTTCGATGGAAGCGGCGTCTTTACCGGCGCCGATATGGCAGATGCCGGCCGCGTCCAGCGTCCGCATCGTTTCCAGGACACCGTCCGTCCCGCCGTCCGTCACGTGGTTGTTGGCCAGCAGGCACAGGTGGACACCCAGGCGGCGATACGCCTCCACAGCCGCGGAGGGCGCCACCTTCACGGGCCCTGTCTTGCGGCACCTGCCGGGCGCGTCGGACAAGGCGCCCTCCAGATTGCAGACCGCCAGGTCCGCCCCGGCGAAAAGCCGGCAGAGTTCCGCACCGAACAGGCGCTCGACGTCGCCGTCCTTGAAATACGCCACGTTCTCTTCCGTCGGGAACAGATCGCCGGCAATCAGGATCCGGCCTTCGCGTTTCGTTTCCTTTTCCATTTCAATCGAATGAACTTCAATCTGACAAACCATTCAGGATAGGGACATCCGTGCAGCCACTTCACGAAAACCACGGAATTGTGGTCGTCACGGATCCGGTATCCCACCGGCAGGAAGCCGTTCCTGCGGCAAATACTCCGCATCCGGACATTCTTCTCGTGCGTATCAAACATCATCCGGTCCAGGCCGGATTCTTCCGCCCACTGCTGCCGTGCCGCGACAAGCCGCTGATAAATGCCCCTTCCGCTGAATTCCGGAAGGACGGCGCCCAGGAAGCAGTACGCATAGGACCCGCTGCCGTACCAGAACTTCTTCTCGAGCCGGACGACGGCGCCCACGCCCGCGAGCCGGCCTTCGCAGAAGGCGACATACAGCCGGCCGCCCGCCCCTTCCGTCTTCTCCCGCAATTCCTCTGGAGACAACTGGGGATACGGCATCCGGACGCCCCTGCGGACATTGTCCGCGTGAGCCGCTTTCAACAGTCGGCTGATCTCCTCCCAGGAGACAGTATCCGGCCGCTGCGTCACAACGATATCCGCCGCATCAGCCCTTTTCTGCATAGCCGCACTGCCGCTTGATAGATTCATACTCGTCCCGGAACCCTTCCTGTGCCGGCATCTGGAAGCCGATGAAAAGGCCTTTGCCGTTGGCTTCCACCATCACCCAGCCCTCTTCGGTCAGGGCCAGGTCCCAGCCGCAATAGCCCAGTTCCGGCAGGACGCCGGCCAGTTCTACGGCCAGTCTCTTCGCCTCTTCCCAGCGCGGGATCCGGAATCCGAGGATGGCCGCCTGCGTATCGGGATGCACGACGTAGCGCCGCATCCGTTCGTCGATGGCGGCATAGAGGATGCCCGTTTCAAAATCGATGGACGCGATGATGCCGTCCTTCGCCCCGTTGTCAACACAGTTCCCGCCCTGCCCGATCCGCAGGAAAGGACGGTGGATGAGGTAGATGTCTCCGTTTTTCAGCCGGACGGTCGTGAGCCGCACGGTATTGACGCTCGAAGGATGCAGCGCGGCGAGCGCCGGATGCTGCACGATGACTTCCTCGGCCGCAAAGCCGTCGGGATAGTCCGCGAGCAGGCGCTCGAGCAAAGCGTGCCTGTCTGCCGTATCCGCCGTCCGGACAATCCGCACGCCGTTGCCGAAATTTCCGTAATTCGGCTTGATGACAAGCCGGTCGTGCCTTTCCGCCAGGCTTGTGAACGCGGAGCCCGAAGCGGGATCGTCCTTCGACACGGCCACCAGTTCCCGCCGGAAAAAACGGCCGAAACGCTGATAGGTAGCCCCCTTGTCGCAGGTCAGCAGATAGACATCCCGGCTGTTCTGGTAATTCCAGAACAGATTCGCCTCCCGCTGGCCGACGAACGAACGGATTCCCTCGGGAGAAAGGTTCTCGTAATGGAAGAAAAAATACTCTTCGGGAAACCAGTTGTCCCGGACATACGCCCCGACCAGTTTTTTCTGCCATTCCCGCCACTTTGCCTCGCCGATATGCGCCCGGTCGCCGACGAACTGACCGATGACCTGGTCGATGCGGCCCGCGTGCTTTTTCCAGTTCCGGGAACGACGGTACTGCAGATACTTTTTCCGGGGCAGGATCCGGACCAGAAGGCTGTTCAGTATATCCATAGCGGCAGTTTCCTACAGATGTGTCCGGTCATAATGGTATTGTTCATCCAGCGCACGCTCCCGGTCCATATCCAGGACACGCCGGATGCCGGTTGCCTTTTTCGCCGCCGGCACGCCCGCCAGCAGGCAGTACGGTTCCAGGGAAGAGAAATCCCGGTTGACCAGGCTGCCGGAGGCCACGATCGTGTCGGAGGGAATCACGGCGCCCTTCGAGATGGTCGAGCGGTTTCCGATCCAGACCCGGTCGCCGATCACCACCGGTTTGGTCAGCGGCGGCACCTCCCCCGTATCGGTATGCTCGAGATAGTGGAAACTCGTGTCCATAATCTGGCACTCCCAGGCGATGCGGGCGCAGTCGCCGATCGTGATGCTGTCAAAGCAGAAGAGCCGCAGGCCGGCGGCGAACGCCGTCCGGTGGGTACCGATGGTCAGCGTGCCCGATTTGGCCACAAGCAGATAGGATCCTCTCAGGAACAAGGCCTTCCCGCGGAAACGGACCGTGCCGTTGATCGTCCAGATGGTCAGCGGGACGTGGGTGTCCACATAGCAGTCCTTCACACCAACCCGGATCATTCCGCATTTCGCCGGGCCGTCGAGGATCACCCGGCCCTTCAGGCTCCGGAATTCGACTTTCCCGTAAAAATGGAACGGAAGATGCCAGGCCTGCCGGGCAGGCAGCATCTTCCAGTTGAAGCGGAGCGTCTGGACCAGGTTGGTCCGGAAAAGCACGTGGAGTATCTTGCCGAATCGTGATTTCATTTCTTCTTCTTAAACCGTTTAAGGAAATTCTTGACTATCCCCAGATAGCCATAGTAACTGTCGAACTTGAAGAGCCGGGACAGCAGGATATAGATGGCGGCGAAAACGACGATCTGGACCAGCATCACCACATAGGGATGGACCGGCAGGACCCGGCCGAGGAGATAGACCGCCGCCGCCGAGAAAAGCGCGACAAAGAAATAGCCGGCCAGGTCGCGGACCTGCGGGCCGATGCCGTAGCCGATGAGCCGTCCCGTGACATACATATTAATCAGAATGCTGGTATAGCCGATCGAGGTGAGCGCCCACATCAGGGGCAGCATTCCGGCCCGGGCCCCGATCAGGATCAGCACCAGGCCGATCAGGCGCTTGATGAGTTGCACCCAGAAATAGAGCCGGCTCTTCCCCAGCGACTTGATCACATTGGTGTTGAGCGTGTTCATCGAGAAGACCAGGCTCGAGATGCAGAGGATCTGGAAATATGGGATCGAAATCTCCCACTTGGGGCCGTACAGCAGGGTGATCAGCGGCCGGGCGATGACGATCAGCAGGGCCATCAGCGGGAAATTGATGTAGTTGATGGCCTTGGTGTTCTTGCGCACGTTCGAGACCAGCGCCTCCCGCTGGTCCTGGATTGACGAGAACACCGGGAAAGAAACCTGGTTGACGATGTGCGACAGCGACTGGGTGGGCACATCTTCCAGTTTGCGGGCCTGGGTGTAGTAGCCCAGGTCCTTCGGCGAATACCACTTGCCGATGATCAGGCTCTGGAGATTGGTATAGACCGACTCGACCAGGCCCGAGAGCGCCATCAGGCCGCCGAAGGCAAAAAGTTCCTTCAGCGACTGGAGGCTGAACTCCCGCGTCGGCCGCCAACTGCTTAGATGCCACAGGAGCAGGACGCCCGCCAGGCTGGAAATCAGGTTGGAAGCCACAAGGCTCCAGTATTTGTAGCCCAGGAAAGCCATCACGATACCCACCACCGTACCCACCAGCGAAGCCGTCAGGCTCCGCATCGAGAGTTCCCGGAAACGCAACTGCTTCCGCAACTGGTTCGTCTGCACGACAGAGAATGCGGTGATGATCAGCGACAGGCTCTGCACCCGGAGCACCGGGCAGAGTTCCGGCATCTCGTAGAAGCGTGCGATGGCCGGTCCGCAGAAAAACAGGACCCAGTAGAAGAAGATGGCCGCCGCCAGGTTCCACCAGAACACCGAGGTGTAGTCGATATGCGTGGGATTCTTCTTCTGGATGAGCGCCGAACCGAAACCGGCCGTCACGAAGACGCCCGAAACGGCAATGAACACGTGGAGCATTCCGATCACCCCGAAGTCGCCCGGCATCAGCAGGCGGGCCAGGATGAGGTTCGAGACGAAACTCAGGCCCATCGTGCCGAAACGGCCGACGCCGGACCAGAACATCCCGGCTATGGTTTTTTCGCGTAGGTTCTTTTCAGCCATTCTGTTGCCAGGAAACCGTTATCGTATAAGGAACGCCGTTGAGCACGTCCGTGCGGCCGGCATAATCCTGTCCATAATCCGTCGGCACCACCGTGACCGTCGTCAGGCATTGGACCGACACGTACCAGACACCTGCATCAAGCGTTGCGAAGCCCAGTTGCTGGCGGGCTCCCTTTCTACCGGACGCCTGCGCCGCCGCGGAAGGGAACGCATACGCATCGCGGCACAGCCGCAGGCACAGGTCGCAGTCCGCAGAGCTTTCCACGGAGAAACAGACGTTCTTCGCCCCGGCCGGCACATAGACCGCGAAATGATGGCACTGCAGGTCGCCGAGCCGGCCAGCCCCGTCCATCGCCCGGGGAACGCCGTTCTCCAGGACGCCCTTCAGGGCCACCGTACCGACGCCGTCGGCCGCATAGCGGATCATCGCCTCCGTAAAGGCGCGCCGCTCCCCTTTCCGGACCTCCTCCGGGTGGGAGCCTTCCAGCACCAGGCGGCCCGACCGGTCGTCGGCCTTGTAGGCCCAGGCGCTCGGCTGACGGTGGACCGCCGCCTTGCCCGGATAATCGTAGCGCGCCAGGATTTCCGTCCCTTCCGGATACGACTGCGGATAACCGCCCTTGTTATGCCGGATGCCCTCGATATAGCCGTCGCCGCCGAAATCGGCATAGGCAAGCAGCGGAGAATCCGCCTCGATGTACATCCCGGTATAGACGCCGGACAGGCCTGTATGCCGCACTGTCCCTGGCCACAGCGCCAGGTAGTCCGGATAATCCGGATGGCTGTCGTAGCCGCTGGCCGCCAGAAAGGCTCCAGCACACGTGCCCACATAACTGCCGCCGGCCTGCACGAACGCCCGGATGTGGGCCCGGGACGCGGAATCCAGCGAAGCGGCGTGGGTCCGGGAACTGCCGCCACAGACAAACAGGACCCGGTAACGCGGCTGGCCGTC